>JBGSPG010000108.1:0-2698 GCA_041738725.1 Saccharimonadales bacterium (SeqCode) | reverse complement strand
GCAGAGAAATCGGTCATGGCTACCTTGCGGAGCGTGCGCTTATGGCTGTGCTTCCTGCTGAAGAAGACTTTCCGTATGCAATTCGTTCAGTTACAGAAATTATGAGCCAGAATGGTTCTACAAGTATGGCCGCAACCTGTTCAAGCTGTTTAGCACTTATGGATGCAGGCGTGCCACTAAAGCGACCAGTTTCTGGTATTGCGATGGGCCTAATGATGGACGGCGATACACCGTACGTGCTTTCTGATATTGCTGACGCTGAAGATTTTGCTGGTGATATGGACTTTAAAGTAACCGGTACTGAAAAAGGTATTACGGCGCTTCAGATGGACATGAAGGTACATGGTCTACCTATAGAGATTCTCCGTGAAGCGCTTGAAAAAGGTAAAATTGGCCGAGCTAAAATTTTAGAGCATATGATTACGGTGCTTGCGCAGCCGCGCGAGAAACTGAGCCCATATGCACCGCGGATTGAAAAAATTATGATCAACCCTGAAAAAATTGGTGCAATTATTGGTAAGGGTGGTGAAACTATCAATAAGATCACCTCTGAAACTGGTGCCCAGATCGATATCAAAGATGACGGATTAGTTACTGTTTCTGCGGTAGACGGCGTAGCAATTGAAAAAGCTATGGACTGGATCAAGGGGCTTGTTGAAGAACCTGAAGTTGGCAAAATTTATAACGGCCGAGTTGTAAAGGTAATGGACTTCGGTGCATTCGTACAATTTATGCCTGGCCTTGATGGCATGGTGCACATTTCTGAAATGGGCGAAGGCCGCGTGGAGCGAGTTACCGACGTTGTCAACGAAGGCGACGAGGTAAAAGTAAAACTCATGGCAATCGACGATCGAGGCAGAATGAACCTAAGCATTAAGGCAGCAAAGGAATAACATTGGCTGAGTTGACTCCCGAATTTCTAACAATGCCTTCCGGGGAAGATAAAATGAGACTCCTTGGGTTACTGGCACATGTGCGGTATCAGCAAATAACTTCTGGTGTCTCAGCAGAACTAGGAGTGACAGTGTATGAGCCAATTTTTAGTAAAGTCTGCCACCGTGGTGTCACATTTGATGAACTCCCGCCGGTATTTCAACACGAGTTTTTGGCAGAAGCTGGGATAAACCCTGATTTTGCAGCGGTTGCGAGCCCGCTTTTACCCGCAATCAGAGCGGTTACATTTGCGGTTGAACAAGGAATCTCTGCACAAAGAATAAACGACACCATTTTAGAGGCTGGGGCAGCGTAGAAGCATGAGCTCAAATATACCCCAGCTGCAGAAGATCTCAGACGATATAATTACTGATAATGTTTGTTCTGAACTGCGCGAGCAAGCTATTCAGATCGTGTTTGCTGATGGGAATCCTAGTGCGGACATTGTCTTTATCGGTGAGGCACCAGGGAAGAAGGAGGACGAAACTGGCTTGCCATTCATGGGAGCAGCGGGGAAGTTTTTAAATTCAATGCTTGAATCTATTGGGATGCGACGTGAAGACGTGTATATTACTAATATAGTTAAGTATCGTCCACCGAAGAACCGCGATCCTTCTGGGGACGAGAAACAGGCCTTCTGGCCATACTTGATGCGTCAACTGGATGTCATTAAACCAAAAATGGTTGTGACATTAGGCCGGCACAGCATGGAATATTTTCTGCCGGGCATGAAGATAGGAGAGGTTCACGGCGAACTTCAGCATATCAACGTGTCAGACCGAACGCAGGTGTTATTACCGTTGTATCACCCTGCAGCAGCGTTATATAACGGCGGTTTGCGACAAACTCTTCAAGAAGATTTTGCGCGTATACCAACAATTCTTAAGAAAGTTACAAAATAATTAATATGTATCACGTATCAAGTAACAAAGATGTAACAGGTTTCATGTATCAAGTACGGTCAATGCCGTGCAACATGAGAATTGCTACATCTTTGCTACATGCGAAATGAAACATGACACATCAGAATACAACAAAGGAGTATTAATACTATGGTAAAACCAAGAATGCAACCAAAAAACCCCGAAGAAAGTCGGGAAAAAGCACAGAAATATCAACAGCCACAACGGCAGGAACGTGCACCGCGCGAGCGAATTCAATCTTCACAGATGAAGACGAACCGTGGCGAGGCAATCAGAACTGCACGCCGTAACTTTGAAACTGCAGATAAGGCAGTTGACCGCTGGAACGTGTTTGAAAAGCACCACGAACGCCAAGCAAACAGCATCCCACTTTCGCAGCCAGACCGACTCAGAATCACCATTTTGGGTGGACTCGAAGGTATCGGTGAAAAGAATATGATGGTAATAGAACACGGCAATGATGCAATTATTGTAGATTGTGGCTTTGATCTTTCAGTAGATCTACCAGGTGTTAACTTTGCTATTCCTGCAACTCAGTACCTTGAAGGCATTAAAAATAAAATCCGTGCTTATGTGGTTACGCATGGGCATATGGACCACATTGCGGCGTTGCCGTATGTTGGCGCAGAGTACCCGGCACCAATTTACTGTGGTAGCCATTTTGCGGCTGGTATGATCGAAAAGCAGTTCGAAAATATTAATCAAGAACTCGGTACCGAACTTAACCCAGACGTAATTATTCTTAACATGGATAACCATGAGCGACATGTGATTTCACCATCATTTACGATTGAGTTCCTACGTGTAACTCACTCGATTCCAGATTGTTCTACACTTGTTGT
>JBGSPG010000081.1:0-12806 GCA_041738725.1 Saccharimonadales bacterium (SeqCode) | reverse complement strand
TTAAACAGTCACTAATGGCACGACCAGTGTACTGAGCTTCATACTCAGCCTCACCCAGCGCCAAGACCCTCTGCCGAAGTCTATCAATGTGCTGCGTAGTCTTCGCCACAGGAGTATTGGCTAAGTCATGATATGGCAACGCAGCTGCTGTTCGCATAGAAGCTAGATCGGACATAATACTGTCGCCAGGACCGTGCAGACGAGCGTGCTCGGCGGAAGTCCAGTCTGTGATTACATCAGTAAAGTTCTCTACGGAAATTGCATATCGGCTATTAAACATAATTAAAATATACTATAACACTAATATAACAGATTGTAAATTCTACTTTCTGTAGGATTCACAAATGCGCTGTAAGTAACGGATATTGTGTATTGAGGCCAGGGTACCCGCAAGTGGCTCGCCTACTTTAAATTGATGTCGTAAAAAGCCCCGAGAAAAGCCCTTCGTGCAAGCGTAGCAGTCACATCCCGGTTCAATTACATCTTTTATATGAGTGTGAACCTCTGATTTTAAGTTAAGCCGTTTATCACCAGATATCCAGACACTGCCGTGTCGGGCGTTTCGGGTTGGCAGCACGCAGTCGAGCATATCAATACCGCATTCAATCGCCTTCCTCAGATCACGAGGGTCTCCTACCCCTAGTAAAAATCGGGGTCGAGCCGAGTTATCGTACAGTGGAGCAAGATATTCCAACATTTCGTGCATTTCTTCAGTGCTCTCACCGACCGAAAGACCACCAATCGCTATGCCACCAACAGATGAAGCCTGTACAATTTCAAGGCTTTTTTTACGAAGCACCTTATCGAGCCCGCCTTGCACCACACCAAACAACAAAGGCTTCTCCTTATCTGATAAGTCTTTAGTAAGACGGTCAAACTCCGCGATACTCCGTTCAAGCCAGCGGTGCGTACGCTCAAACGCCTCAAGAGTGCGTTCTCTCCCGACTGCGTCAAGTGAAACTACGTCGTCAAACGCCACCATCATATCAGCCCCGAGCTTCATCTGTATCTGTATAGATATTTCTGGAGAAAGAAAAATCGTATCACCCGTACGAGGATCCTTAAACGTTACGCCATCCTCTGTAATCTTGTTAATATGACTGAGTGAAAAGACTTGAAACCCGCCAGAATCTGTTAAAAGTGGTAAGCTCTGGCCTGTAAAAGTGTGCAAACCACCGAGCTCTGCCACTACATCCTCTCCAGGCATCAGATGAAGATGATACGTATTGGCGAGTACTACGCCAACGCCAGTAGACTGCACCATCTCTGGCGTAAGACTTTTAACAGCACCTCTGGTGCCATCTGGCATAAATGTAGGAGTAGGAGTCTCATAACCACGCACCTTTAGCACTCCGGTGCGGCTGAAACCGCTTATTTTTTTAGATTCTGTAAACATTATTAGTAGTATACTCTACCTCTGTTTTATACACAAGAAACACAACATTTTCCACAGCAAAGTTGCGTAAAAAATGCGCCTCGTGATATGATTAATTCTTGTCGGGCCAGAAATTTAATAATAAAGGTCGAAGTCTGACAATATTGACAAACTAACTAGCTTATGCTAGTATTGGAGTACATGAGTAACAAACCCATGAAACACCAGAAGTCAGAGCTCGAAAAGTTTAAATTATTCTTTGAAGAGACTCCAGCCGCTAACCCAGTGTCAGCGCGACTTCGTCGTAACAAGAGCTAGGTTCGCCTACTCGTACACGCAAGCAGAACATTAAAGCTACGCTTAATAAGCGTAGCTTTTTCTATTCCCCCGGAAATTTTTGATATGATACCCATATGGATATAACAAATCAAATGACGATTGATGAATGGTCAGGGTTTAGCCAAAGCGATCTAGAACGGTTCGGTGACGAGGGTGACAACGCACGAAGAACCCTACTCGACCCGACAATTTTAAGGCTTATGGGAGAAGTTGAAGGCAAAACGATCCTTGATGCAGGATGCGGCAATGGCTACCTATCACGTAAGCTCGCACAAAAAGGTGCGGCTGTAACAGGTGTTGAGCCATCAGAAAATCTCTTCAGGTACTGTTTAAAAAGAGAATCTGAGCAAAATTTGGGCGTCACCTATATACAACAAGATCTTACAGACCTAGTTGGATCAGATGCGTATGACGCAGTTACACTCATTAATGTACTCATGGATATCCCTAAATACCAGACTGCACTCACAAACTGTGTACGGACTTTGAAAACCGGCGGGATTATCATTATCTCTATACTTCATCCTGCATTCCCGGGGTTCGAATCTGACTGGCAAAAACTCGGTCATATTGAGATCTCAGAATACTTTTCACCACAACCGCTAAAGCAAAAATATGGTCATCTGTTTCATAGACCAATTCAAGATTATCTTAATGCACTCATAGATGATGGCTGCTCTATTGAAAGAATCGTAGAACCTCAGCTTTCTGACAAGAAAAGTGCCCTCCGCAGTGCGCATGTTCCACAGTTCTTAGTGATTAAAGCACGTAAAATTTAAAAGCAGTACCATTCCGACCTCTGGGAATATTCTATTTCCAGTATCTGCATATGAGTAATCCCCATAAATATAGGTATTTATCCACTAGCATTATGCTCAGATGTATGACAATATATAGTTATCATGATATGTCCATTTTGTACCAGTGCAACCAAAATATATAACTCGCGGAGTACACACAGCAAAACCCAGACGTGGCGTCGCCACAGATGCCAGTCGTGCAACCGTACCTTCACCACTAGGGAACGGGTTGATTGGACCGGTAGCACCACTGTTTCTACGCACGAAGGCTCGTCTGGCTACAGCCGCGAACGACTCCTGTTAAGCCTTGCAAAATCGAGTAATAACCTGCAGATACAGCCCGCCATGCTTGCAGAGCTGTGCGATAGTATAGAGATTCAGCTGCAGCAGACGGGGTTCTTCGCTGAACCAGCACAAGATGCACTCCTAATTACCCAGGTAGCCACCACTGTTACCTCTCGGTATAGCCCTAATTACGCGCTCCAGTACGTCAATACTGTATACCGCAATAATCCCCCTCTAGAACTAATAAAACACCTTGTAGGTGCTGAAAAAGGCTCTCAGAGCACATAAATAACCGAGTTACGACTTCTTTTTGACGCCTTTGTGCGTAAGATCAAACTTATCAAGATATCTACCGAACATTAAGCGTGTTTGAGAGTTAAGCGCAGCCAGTGAACCATATAAGATGCTCGTTATCGGAAGTAGCGCCCACTGTAGCACCATAAACACTGTCCGATGCTTTTTATAATGTGCTGGACGAGGTGGCAATAGCTTCATCGACAGGTAGATAGAGATGAATAACCCCACCATAGCCATGGTCTGTGCGTAGCTGGCGATAATTGGTAACTGATGTGCGACAATGCTCTTATTAGCATTTGGCCCAATAAACAACGGTATTCGTGCAGCAAGTAATAACAGAAGTGAAACCGTTCCCCAGCTCACGTGCGTATCGAGTAGACGGAAGAATTTCATGATAATATCCCCCAGGGGCGCGACTCTGTCTTTTTTACGTCTGAAGCCAATATTTGCAATATACGGAATGTCCGAGGCGCCATAAGCCCAGCGCCGCATCTGTACAAACTGTGCTTTTAGCGTTTCTGGGTATCTATCTGAAAGTACCGCATCTTGATAGATTGGTGAATAAATTGGTACAACCGAGTGGTTCCCCTTAAATGCAAAATAACTACGCCAAAAGTGGTGACCATCTTCTACTACTGTTCTAACACTCCAATAGTCGGTTTCTAACAGCGCATCGAGGCTCTGCGCATGGCTAGAAAAGTTACGGAGCATATGGGGTCGGACCGACTGCATAATAGTGAAGAAGGTATTCCCCACCGCCAGTACGCGCATAGGAGCGGGCACATCCCAGATATTGTTGGTGTACAGAGCAAGTGGCTGGAACGAACGATGCTTGCGATCTTTGGTTAATATATATGAGTACGCGACATGCGCCAGGTAGTCTGGGTGTGGTCGGTTATCGCAATCAAGTGAAGTCACAATAACGTGCTCGGCTTGAACACCCTGTTTTAGTAGCCCGGGTACAAACTGCCGCATTGCCCAGGTGATATTGCCGCCTTTACCAACTACCTCATTCGGTAGATCTGCTGGGTGTTCAATAATAGCAGTCTGCATAAATGCATCACCGTAGTCTTTAATAAGCTTGTGGGCGGTTTGTTTTGGCTCTTCCCCACCCCGCTGCTCATGCGCAATCACCAGTATTACCTTTTTAGAATCATAGTTTGACTTTAGTATTGCCTCGAGTGTTGGTGCAACTACCTCATATGATTCTTTCCATATCGGCATAACAATGAGTTGCACCAGATCACTCGGTGCCATATTGTGCAGTTCACTGTCTGAAACATAGTGATGGAGGTTCTCTAGGTGTACTTTGGCTGATTTAGAGGTTGTTTTATGTGAATCCGTCAGGCGTGTAATGGCTTTTTGAGGGTTATTCAAATCAGTAAGCCACCCCTGCCAATCGTTCTTCTCAGATGTCTTCATTTTGTTGTAACCCTGCATTGTTCTAAATGCCATGCCAACAGCTCGGTAAAACCAGCTCATCATGAAGAATAGTACGAATACCGCTGCTAACCGTGATGTTGGATCAAAAATACTTAGCACTATTGGCAGAGCCAACAATGACCACGTTAGTGCGCCAGGTAAGATCTCGAAAAAACGGTACTTAAACGTACGTTTGCCAATCGGGATTTCTAGCTCTGGGCTGAACGTGCTCATACCTGTGAGACAAGGCCTAGTAGTGCATTACTCATGAGTAGGCCGAAGAATGTTGTTATTGCAAACAAAATTAAGGCTGCTGCTGCATACCATCGCTCACTTTTATGTATGCGCTGCGCAAGAATAATCGTACTGATACCCGCAAGTACCGCAAAAAATGCGAAAGAATACAGTGTAAACCACTGGGAAGTCTGTAGTATGCTTCCATCATTTACGACATACTGCACAGGAACCTTAAAATCATGGCTTCTCAGTCGTGCGAAGACTGAAACCACTACAAGCACTATCATCACAACGTCTAATGCCACGAGTGACGTCATCAAACGATCTTTAAAAAACGGGACTGCTTCAGCTGTTTTGTTCATTGCTAACTAGTATACCGCAGTGCTCAGAAATATTCACTTGTGTGATTCATTATTTTTTAGCATTTTTAGTAAACCACTCACATATGTTCCCCTACCAACTACTTTCATCTCAAATAATCGGGGAGCTCCGCCGCGTGGGTCGGTGAACGTAATTTGATGGATTGCATAACTCGCAAGCTCGTCACCCCTTAAGTTAAACTCTTGCATGACACGTGCATCGTCTCGAATTGAAATGATTCTGGAATATTCTGAACCGATCTGCCTCGCTATTTCTAGCGCCGTACCTGAAACATCAGATTTAGAAGGTTGATGGTATTCGGTTATCGAGACTTGCCAATCTGGGTGTGAGACTGAAAAATCAACAACATCAGCCATATACTTACGTACCTCGGATGAACTATTTGGTACAAATACAACTTCACATTTCGGTTGTAAATCCTCAACTGCGTCACCAAGGCCTGTTGAAAGTATTAAAAGTGGAACGGCACCAGCTCCACACGTTGAAATTGCCTGCTCAAGCTGGCTGTCGGAACGATTCACATACACTGCAACATCAAACCTTTCTAAAGTAGTTTCACTTGTAGGAAGAATCACCTCAAAGCTTGAGTCGCTATCGAGTGCATCTTTGATTTCTGATGCAAATCTACCAAGACCACTACCGCCGCTCCGAGCGCCGAATAAACCAACTTTTACTACTTTTTCGGACATAAACTATACAATCACTTTCAAAAAATGCTTTTATTCATAGACTTGCCATACGAAGCCTTGGCGAAGTATGGAGCCACCTCGGGGATTCGAACCCCGGACCCCCGCTTTACGAAAGCGGTGCTCTAGCCAACTGAGCTAAGGCGGCGTAAAACTAATTCTAGCAGATGATTTATATTTTCTAAACTGTTAACCCCATTGCATTCCAGATGAAATATTGCTACAATTGCCTAGTCTTTTAGGCTAAATCAGACATACACGGGCCCGTGGTGTAGCTGGCCTAACACGTCTCCCTGTCACGGAGAAGATCGCCGGTTCGAATCCGGTCGGGCCCGCCAAAATTAGAAAATCACCCCCGTGGTGGTTTTTTGATATGATTAAGTAATGAAACATACAAAACCAGTAATTATCAGAGAACAAGACTGCAAGACTGAGGATTGGACTAAGTCAGGACGGAAGAATGTCAGCTGGAAGACACTTATTAGTTCTGATCGTACGCCGACTGACTCAGTAACCATGGGTATAGCCGAGATTAAACCAGGATCCCCAGATGAAGTACACCTTCATCGCCATGAACCTGCCGAAGCCTACTACATACTGTCTGGCACGGGCTTTGTTTCGATTGACGGCGTAGAAACCGATGTCAGCACTGGGTCAGCGATCTTCGTACCATCGAACGCACTGCATGCGGTTGGCAATGACGGAACAGAAATTTTACGAATATTATATGTATTCGGAGTCGACTCGTTCAAAGATGTTGAGTATATCTTCCCAACCTAGATATAAATATCTGGATCGAGGATAGACTTTTATGCGCGCTGGCGATACTACTGATCAGAGCTAGGTTTAATGTAGCGAGAGACCTTGTTTTGCTTCTCGTACTGCTTTAAATACTGACTCATATCTTTAACTTTAATCTGGATGAGTGAGAGTTTTACACGGTTTTCGTCGAGCTTCTCATTAACCTTAATTACGTAGTAATCACCATTCTTGGTTTCTATTACACCACTTGTTTGGCCGGATGGAAGTGTGAAGGCTGCCGCTGCGACCTCTTCAGGAAGTTTTGCTTTGCCTTTTTCTACTTTTCCCAGATCTCCACCAAGCTGCTGAGTCTCGGGATCCTCAGAAAGTTCTTTGGCGACATCAGCGAACGCTACCCCAGTTGCAATCTTCTCTACAACCTTCTGAGCACGAACTGGCGCCTCTTTGTCGAGAGCTTTGGCTACCTTAAGCCGCAGAATCGCCTCTTCTACAAGTCGTCTGAAGTCTTTTACTCCAAAATTGTACTTTTCTGAAACTACTTGGTCTAGGTTGCCGCCAAGCGACTCTACCCTACTGACCGCCTTGTCAACCTCTTTTTCATCTATAGTAATATTGTTTTCATTCGCGAGGCTCCTGGCAATAGTATTTGTCATAGCCCGCTCTAAAGAAACCTCTTTAAAGTGTTCAATCTGCCGCTTTCCATCTGCTGATTTTAGGTCTGTTGTACCATACTGCTCGAGCCAGTAGAGACTTGGCTTCAGTTCAAATAAGTAGCTTTCGTACGAAGTGATGTCTCCGTTAATCTTTGCAACGGGGAAAGGAATAATTTGAGTAACCTGATACGTAAAATCACTGGTATTCTGCTTTTTATACAGTTGATACCCTGTTGTCAGCGCAAGAAAAAGAAGTCCAGCAAGTACTACCGCTACAGAGGTGAACGCAACGCGGTGTTTTGAATGCTGAAATGGATACTTAAACTTTCGCCCCTTACTGAGAACGGCATCTCGGTGCTGACTGACGGTCTCATTCGTAACGCGTTCAGCGGGGTCAATACTGGTGTCTTCAGCCGGCTTTTTGAGCGACTTCAACTTAGCTGGCAGATATTTCTTCATCGAGTACAACTCCACTTTCTTTTATTGCCGTAACAACTTGTGCCTGTGTGGTAGCGGGTTTCGGAACATTTTTAATAACAAAATCACCCACCAAGGTCTGTATTATTATTGTACCAAATCCGAGCACGGTTTCGAAGAAACCATGGATTTCATAATTTACGCTTAGGATACGCGGAAGATTAATATCATTCACGCTACGCTGCCTAAAGATACCTGTCTGTCTGATATTTACAAATCGCTGATCCGTTACAATACACACACTGTAGTACCAACCTATCCAGTAGTAAAAGAACCCGAGTAGCCCAAGAACTAAACCAAGCCCGACCGGGCTAAAAAACTTTACAAAAAAGTCTGACATAGTAGTAATGTTTCGGGTTGTATACAGGCCAACAAGCGCACCCAAAATTACGCCAGCACCGACCCAGTAAAAGCCCTTACGCATCACAACAGGATGCCGACGAAAGACTAAAAGTATATCTTCACCCTCAAACTGACCTGAAAATTGCTTGTTCTTCATTGGGTTAACGGCTCAAGTCCGAGACATTGGTATTAATCATGCTTATTATTATACAGGTTCAACGAAAAAATCACTCCGGTTACTCAGATTATGGCTGCGCCACGACATGAACGGAGTGAATTTTTCGTGGTGCCCCGGGCAGGAGTTGAACCTGCAACCTTTTCCTTAGGACGGAACTGCTCTATCCAATTGAGCTACCGAGGCATCGCCTTAGTATACCAGCGGATGAGCAGCAATCGTACTGTTACTTATCTAACGTAGGAATATTTCCGCGAAGTACGGTTTCATGAACATTAGTATACGAGTATACCTCTTCTGGTGTGAACCACAGTGCAACCTCTTTCTTGGCCTCATCAGGATCACCAGATGCATGCACGATATTCGGGAGTGTGCCACCGCGTTCGTTCGTGTAAGCTCGTGAAAGATGTGTGTAGTCTCCCCTAATTGTACCTGGAGCAGATTCCTGCGGATCAGTCGTACCCACCATTTTGCGTACATGTTTAACTGCTTCAACTCCTTCAAGAACAACGGCAATAACAGGGCCCTCGGTCATATGACTTAAGGTGATATCATAGATCTCTTTACCCCAACGAGTAATTAACTGACTGATGCCTTCATAGTGCTCATGGAAGTGTTTCTGATCTGGAGCAACCATCTTCATTGCTACAATTTTTAAGCCTGCTTTTTCAAAGCGAGCAAGAATTTCTCCACTTAGCGCACGTTGTACAGCGTCTGGTTTAAATACTACGAGTGTTTGCTCAATTGCATCCATATATCTCCTTTTAGTTAGTATGTTACGTTTACTATCATCAATTTTAACAGATACCAGATATATTAAAAGTAGGCCCTAATAGCTAATACATAAATATTACTAGAAAGTTATGGATATTCTATGTAGTAAGTACTGCAACGTATTTGAAGCAGTGAACACAATAAATACTATTAAACAAATACTCATGCAACGATTGAACACTGATTGCCCAACATTAAACTATCGTCAGTCAAGGTATCTGGTATTCTTGTTACGGTTAGTTTAGAATACAGCTATGGCCCACTACCTTTCAGATACCATAATAGAATTTCTAGAGTATCTAGAGATCGAACAAAATCGCTCTCAAAAAACAATTGCTAATTATCATCACTACCTCATGCGTCTTGTTGAATTTGCTGGTGACCCAGATGTTGTAAAAATAACTCCTGAAGTTATCCGCAAATGGCGGCTCTGGCTTAATCGGTTCACGAATGATTCCGGTGATACGCTCTCCCACACAACGCAGAACTATCATCTCATCGCGCTACGTAGTTTCCTAAAGTTTTGCTCGAAACGATCGATTCCAACCATGCCACCAGAAAAAATTGAGCTGGCCCGTACCAAACGTACGCAGGTAACTTTTTTAAACCCCGAGGAGCTCGCTGCTCTATTTGCACAACCAGATGTGAACACAAAAATTGGTATCCGTGATAGAACAATTTTGGAATTATTATTTAGCGGTGGGCTTGGTGTTTCAGAGCTCGTCTCACTCGATACCGCCCACGTCAGCACAACACGCCGCGAATTCATGGTCCGCGGTAAAGGCCAAAAAGATCGCCCCATATTTATGAGCGATGCTGCCGCAACCTGGATTGATGCCTATCTTAAAACCAGAGCTGATAGCTCACCTGCCTTGTTTATAAGATATGGTGGCACAAAACAACAAGATACCACTGGTGATTTTCTACGTATTACGCCAAGAAGCGTGCAAAGAATCATCGCTCACTACGCAAAACTAGCAGGAATCACCAAAAAAGTGTCACCCCACACCCTTCGCCACAGCTTTGCAACCGATCTACTTATGAACGGCGCCGATATAAGAAGTGTTCAAACAATGCTCGGCCACAGCGACATCTCTACAACTCAGATATACACCCACATAACCGACCTTCACCTAAAAGAGGTCCACAAAAAGTTTCATAAAGATATCAAAAGCGTTTAATCGGTCAACGGGTTACAGCCCGACTGATAGGTAGAAACACCAGTACCCAGGGTAACCTGCTTACAGATACCTTCGCCGGCTATTAGTGCAGCATCGGGGCCTGAATCAATTTTGTATCCATCAAGCTTAACAGTCTGCTTAATTCTCCGGTATGTATTTTCACCTGCCTTACCTGTTACATCAACAGTAATCTGACTATTCTTAATCGGTATAACCACATCGGAACTATTCGTTAGAGTCACACTAAAATCAGTACTCCTGTACACCGAGCCTATACGAATATAGGTTGGGTTAGCTAAGTTATAATTAGTCAGTCGAATTGTGCGCTGACAAGAATACGTACCCATCGTGGCAGGGATTGCTGGATCGTCCGATTCATAACATTCTGCATTATTAAACAAACCCTCCTGCTGAGTAAGAATATCATCACCTGTGTCAAACAAGACCCAGCCGCCATTACCCGAAGGTGGGATGCTACCAGCAGCTGTAGAATCAGTAGGATTAAGGAATGCAACTCTTTGGTTAATATTAGTGCGATTAAAACTTCCATTGGGGTGTGTAATTACTGAAACCCTTAGGAGTGCGTGAACAGGTTTTGTAGTATCACCACCTTGGAACCATAGATTATTCGGCGGGAATAGCGGAGTATCAGTACCGCGGGGGTATAGCACATTAGTATTACTCTTTGGTGACCATCGAACAACTATTTTATACTGCCCCGCAGGAGGCGCTACTGCTGGATCTAACTTAATCATGACACTCTGGCTATTTGGTGAAACTGTTCCGGTCAACTCGGCAGGATCAACGTCTACAATCTGGCATGTGTAAGAAAGATTAAAACTTGCACTTGTGCCAACAAGACCACCTCCTGCAAGTGGCGTGCAGGTATCTTTATCTACTGCCGACGCTGGGGTATTTTTTATTGCACGGACGGCATCTTGAACACCCGACTCAGCGGCATAGTATGCCCTGTTATTGAGATCATAGTTTACTGATTCTTTCTGCTGAGAAACTGCACTGCGCAGATACGCTGTAATTACCACGGTAGTAATAGTAGCAAACACCACAACACTAATTAAGGCGACTGCACCCGATTGGTTCATTTTTTTGTTCATAACGTACTTCCCTGTGAATTTATTACAAAATTGAACGATTCAACTGCGCATGTTTGCACAACTCCACCCGCTGAGCTACCCTTGCATCTTACATTCTTCCAGTAATCAGTGGGAGTTCTATCAATTGAACCGTCATTATCTGTAGTTGTCAGTGCCGTACTATCTGCCGTTCTTATGATACCCTGTGTATTATATAGTCTATTCGTCAGAGAGGTGACCGCAAGATGTTCGACTATGTATCTGGTATCTACTATTTTTGTTGCAGTCGCAGTATCAACCGCATCGCCGCAAGCCTTGGCATCTTTAAATAATCCACCGGCGGTATCATCTAGCTTCTTCCACGAATATCGAGCTCCACTCAAGCAGATTGCCTCCCATCCGTTCGGGCAGTTAGCAGTAACGACATCAGATTTGCACACAGCAGGATTCGCTGCTTGGGGGTTGCGTACTGTTGTGGTTATATCTTGATTCAACCGCTGAACAGACTCAGAAAGTTGCTTACGAATTGCTCCGCGGGTGTATGTTCTATTTATTCCAACAAAGCCGAGCGTACTTACAACAAGAATTACAGAGAAAAGTGTCATTGCAAGCAGTAACTCTATTAAAGTGAATCCTTCTTCAGATACATTCTTACTCATGTATTTAGCCTTAGTATAATTTGGGAGTTTTCTTCTTTTTGAACACCACCTGAACTATTTATCCAACACGCACGCACATAAAAATCTGTGTATGCGATACCTGCATCTGTGCCAATTACCTTCTGAACCCAAACTCGCTTATTTGTATCGGCATTTACATTTTTTACACCGGGCTGAAACGTAACTGCCATTGCATCTGCTACCAGATACCAGGCAAAACCACCAGTAGGACTAAAGGCGGCCGGTGGCGTAGTCAATGAAGAGCAAGGGTTCGAATCAAGTGTACCCGCAGCTACGGGCGGATAATTACTAGGAATATTAAAATATGTCTGATCAGTCGCCCACTGTGCCTTAATTATCTCGGCCTGCTCCTTAACCTGATCCACCATAACCACGCGTTCACGTGCCCCGAGCATAATCTGAGTAGATCTGTTAGTTATACTCCATGCAATCAATAGAATTGAGGTCAGTAGCGCCATAGAAAGTGCTACCTCTATTATGGTATCCCCCTTAGAGTTAAGCGCCCTACTCATGAACACACACCTTCAAACTCGAGCTTAGGTTCTGAAGTATTTTTAAACAGCGTGATTTTAGCAGTACGGTTTCCAGACTTAAAGCAGAAAGGATAAGAATCCACATCGGGGTTATAGTTTGCCCATCCATGATCCAAACTCAAACCAGGATCATTCCAATCCACTGATCTGAACCTGAATATAGTATTATCTATTGGAGACTTTACGTAGCCGTATGCAATATTGCCACCAGGACTTGTATTGGTGATGCTGCTCGGGTAACTAAATTTTGAACCAGCATCAAAAGTAGATTCAAGTATTCTAGCCTTATGGCACGATTTAATATAGTTGAACG
>JBGSPG010000050.1:0-5749 GCA_041738725.1 Saccharimonadales bacterium (SeqCode) | reverse complement strand
ACAAAACAAAGAATAGCAGCACAATTTTATGATTGCGGACTTCTGAGATTCGGCGAATTCACACTAAAAAGTGGGATTGTATCTCCTTTTTATATAGACCTCAGAAAGGCACAGTCGTACCCAGAGGCATTTCACGCAATTACTGACGCATATTCAGAGATGATTGCAGATAGCGACGATTCAGTACTGCTTGCTGGTGTACCAGAAGCTGCGACACCACTAGCTGCAGCCGTTGGGTATAAATTACGCCGTAAACTCATACAGCCGCGTAAGGTAGTTAAAGACCACGGCACAAAAAGTTCTATCGAAGGTGATTTTACTGAAGGCGATAGCGTAATTTTACTTGATGACCTAATAACTAAAGGTGACTCAAAAATTGAAGCTATCGAACAGGTAGAGTCTGCCGGCCTGAAGGTTAAGAAGTTAATAGTACTTGTTGACCGTGAGCAGGGTGGACTTAAAATGGTAGAAAATACTGGACACACAATTGAAGCTGCATTTACGATATCCGAGCTGATGGACACCCTGCTATCACTCGGAAAGATATCGGCAGACCAACATACCCAGATAATCTCTTTTGTTAAAAATAACTAAGTGATCCCTAAAAAGCAAAGGAGCCCCCGGTGCAATGTTGCACACGGGGGCTCCGCAGGATCTCCTTTCAAAGAGTGTAGGGGGTTGTTCTTTTGCTGGTTGGACTAATCGAGGAGGCCGTCTCCTTCCATCTGGCGCAGACGCGCGTACAGCCCGTTCTTACGGTTCAGCTGTTCGTGCGTCCCGATTTCGGCAACGGTGCCGTCATCAAGCACGACCACCTGGTCAGCACTCATGATGGTACTGAAGCGGTGGGCAATGATGATGATTGTGCACTCACGGCGTTCAATCAGCTGATTGATGCTCTCTTGCACCTTCTTCTGAGAGAGCGCGTCAAGCGCACTGGTCGCTTCGTCCATGATGAGGATTGCAGGCTTACGAAGCAGCGCACGCGCAATCGCGATACGCTGCTTCTGGCCACCAGAAAGCCGAATGCCGTTTTCTCCGACTTCGGTCTGGTAGCCATGTTCCTGCTTCTCAATGAACTCATCGGCGTAAGCCAGGCGAGCCGCCTCGTACACCTCATCATCGTTTGCAGCCGGATGTGAAACCCGAATGTTTTCCATGATGGTAGTGTCGAACAACTCAATTCCCTGACTGACCACACTAATGGCCTCTCGGCGGTACCTATCGTAGTCGAGTTGACGCAGATCGATCCCATCAATCAGCACGGATCCCTCACTGGGGTCGTGCAGACGCTGAAGCAAGCCCATCAGGGTACTCTTTCCACAGCCCGAAGAACCCACCAGCGCCGTAGCGGTATAGGGTTCAACCACGAAGTCCACCCCAGAAAGGGCACACTCCGAAGCGTCAGGGTAGCGGAAGCCAACCTTCTGGAAGGTAATACCACCCCGAAGTTCAGCCGGCCAGGCAGGCTCAGAGGCCTGCACAATCGTCGGCGGAAGGCACATCAGGGCAACGAGTTCACGAAGACTTGCAAGGCCCTCGTTCATCCGCATCTGAAAATCAGCAAAGCGACCAAAGTTGCTATAGCTTCGTTCCATCCACGTGGTTGCAAGAACCAAAGCCCCCACAGAGCCAACAGACTGATCACCCCAGAGCAAACTGAGACCGATCATGCCATACAGCGTATAACGCGAAACCGTGAGCACATCTTCCTGACGGAGCATGCACTTCGTGTATGCCCTGTGCCTAGGGTCTTCCTCATGGCAGAAGTTCAAAAGCAGTTCGTCATTCTGATCGCAGAAGTCTTCCTCGCGGCCGATCTCTTTGATCGTCCGCCAGTTCTTTGTGATCTCGGTGCCGAATCGCTCGATCTTCTTGAGGCTTTCACGGAAGTCAGTACGAAGCGGGTCGAGTATACGCTCACTCCGTCGCACTAGCAACACATACGCCACTATGGTCAAGATTGAGATGAGTCCGTAGACCCACCCAATAGTGAACATGAAGATCGTCGTGAAGAAGATCCGCAGAACCGCAGGGATGGTGTCGAACACCAGCTCATTGATCATGGCCTCGAACTTGATGATGTTTTTAGCCACCATCGAGTCCTTCTCACCAGTCCCATGTGCTGTATGCCAGTCCGCAGAAAGCCGAAGCTCACGGCGGTGACCATAGCCCCACCAGACTCGCCACATCCTCCACTGAGTAGAGTTGCGCCAGAAGCTCATGCGAGCACGGAACATCGAGCCAATCTTATAGACGATCAGCAAGCTCAGTGAGATCAGCATCAACTTTGTCACACTCGGTGACTCAGAGCTGACCTCGTCGAAGAAGTATTTGACGGGATACACCTGTAGCACCAAGAAGAACTCGGTAGCCACAAGCCAAAGCAGTGCCCGGGTGGCCAATCGGCGCACCACAGGCAACTCGCCCGAAATCTTCGGATCACTCCGCACGATTCCAAGCAATTCCATAAGGTCCTTTCGCAGCAAAAGAACCACCTCCTTCATAGTTAAAAGGGATACTACTGCCAGAGCCCTACGAATTCTTCTTATCTGTCATCCTGAAATTGATTCAGGATCCAATTGATATAAAATACAAAAAATTCACCTTTATATAAAGGCTTTGGCAATAGTATAGATGTGGTTCAACCTTACGTTGTAGTAAGGTTTAATGTTAAAGAGCTAGTCGTAAGATGTTTGCTGGCATCACTAGCTCCTTAGTAAACTAACAAGAGATAGTGATTGTTATATGCCGGCTACATCTGAATTTGGTATTGAAACCATAGTCTGATGTCTCCATTAATTTGATATAAAATCACAAACGAGAACTCCTTGAATAGAGAAGTAGTAGGGTGCTTGTATACGTTTAGACGCTCTGCGATTATATTGATTTCAGAGTCGTGTAACGTCTGGTCATGCCAGAGGGTCACTCGGTACTTCGTATCGAAACCGATTTTTTAAAATATTTGTCTTAAAAACCATTCAAAGAGATTTCGATCGTATAAGCATTGTATCACAGATTATAAAATTTGTCAAGTACATAGACTTATCATCTAGTAAGTTACAGCGGTGTTCTGGCTATATTAATGTAACGTGTTGACAGTATATTGTATAATATAACTGTGAATAGACAACTTATAATTGAGCCCGGCAGAGTAGTAGAGTGGGATGAATTAGTAAATGAAGCACCGGCGTATAGCTATGCTATGGATGGCTACGTACCTGGTCGGAATAATTATTTAATTCATGGCGAAAAAGCTCCGATGGCCAGCATTGACCACCACAAAGGTGTCGATAGAATTGGTACAGGGGCAACCTGTAGACAGACCTTAGATCATCTTCGACTAGGACTCCGCGCAACCTACACAAAAAATAGCATCTACATTATGAATGGACGAGCCAATGACTGTGACGAAGACGTTTGTATGACATGGTGGCTACTTGATCACCCAGAGATGGCAGAGGTAACTAACGGGAATCCTGCCTTAAATCGTTTAGTTGCAGTAGAGTCGAATCTCGACGTAACGGGTGGCTTATACCCCTATGATAAAGATCTTGCGTTTTTAGGAGTTATGAAGGCGATATTCCGACCCTACAAGTCCTTCTGAAACCATGGTGGTCTCGAGGAGAGGGATCCTCTGCAATACCTTACCGTCGTATCAGACGTAGGACGACGCATTACCGATCACGTAATTGGTAACTATATACAGCCGGAGCAACTGATGACCGAGTTTGAGATTCTCAGAACAGGTACGGAGTGGTCACTAATTCATGAGATCGGCGAAGATGCCCGTATGGGAATAGGTGCCTCGAGCATTAATGCATTTGTCACAGTTAACGAAACAAACCAAGAAGGTGTCTATAAGTACACACTCGCTAAAAAGTCTCCGTTTGTGAAGTTCCCGGTTGAGGGGCTCTATAAGCATTTGAACGCTCACGACCCAGCAGTAACTGAAGGTAATTTTTGGTCAGGATCAGACACAATTGGTGGCAGCCCACGAGCCACCGGAAGTAGACTTGCACCAGATGCTGCTTTTGACCTAATAGAATCGTATATATCTGATCTATACGCAGCATAAGATGCGGGCACTACTTTGAAGCGTGCTTTGTGTGCATAACTCGCTGCGGATAAGGGATCTCAATACTGTTCTTTTTAAAGGCTTTTTTCAGCCGTGCTCTAAATTCTCCCGCTACAGCCCACTGCTGACCGGGCTCAACGCGGCCAAGTGCCTTTACTTCAACTGATGATTCACCAAAATTATCAACTCGTAGAAAGGCAATCGGCTCAATAACTTGTTCTGTCCATTGTTCGTCTTCTGCAAGCGTGGCACCAACTTCATCAATAACCTTCTGCACTAAGGTAATATCGGCATCATAACTTACTGCTATATTTAAGTTAACGTTTGACCATCCAAATGTTTTATTAGTGATAACGTCTACAGAGCCATTGGGGACTACATGAAGATCTCCATTAAAATCGCGAAGGCGTGTAATTCTAAGCGTAATATCTTCTACCGTCCCAGAAACTGAGCCAAGTGTTACAACATCTCCAATTCGGTACTGATTTTCAATTAGAATAAAGAAGCCTGAAAGTACATCTTTAAATAGGCTCTGGCCGACAAGTCCCACAACAACACCCAGTGCACCAAGTCCTGCCAGCAAGCCCATTATGTTTACTTCAAAAATGAGCAGCAGTATAAATGCGCCTACAAAAATTAAACCGGTAGTTAGTAGGGTTCCGACTATTTTAACAAGTGTATCTACTCGCTTATTCTGCGCATCGATTGGTTCTTGGCTACTACTAGCAACTGCTTTACGAATAAGTGTTACTAAATACATGCGTATTAAGTGTCGTGCTAAAAGTAGCCCGACTAAAAGCAGTGCCACCTGAACCGGTTGATACGATAGTATTGAATCCATGGTATTAACAGTAGCGTTAAACAGGCCTGCATGCAAGCCTGTAAAATATTGCTTTGTATACCTTATTTGCGTTCTTGTAGAAGCTTAGCAAGATACAGAAGGCCCATAGCTATACCACCAAGCATTGTTGCAAGTAAAAGATACGAACTTAGCATCTCAGTAGAACTTGATTCACTATCCATAATGTACACGAGTGCCCAAAGTACGCCACTCATAACTGCTGCAGTCATGGTGAAGTACTGAGCAAAGTCTCGTATTGGTTCTAGTTCTGATTTTTTTGCTTTTGCTTTCGATTTTGCTTTTGCCATTTTAAATATCCTTATTGTGGTTATGTTTACACATCAGAGTATACTGCCCTGTACTAAAATCAACAACATCGTCGTTCGTGTATCTCTGGAAATTTAGATAAACTATCTTTGTATCTATGTATCGGGTGTATACTAGTAATGCTTAATTTAAAGGATATTTTTTACATGAAACGATATATGAAGATATTAGTAATTTCGTTAGCACTGGTGCTCGTGGTTACGCCGGTAAGTGGTGTCTACGCCCGAAGCGGGTCTAGTGATGATAGCTCAGAAACTGAGCGTTCGGGTTCAGATGATTTATTAACAGAACAACAAAAACAGGCGCTTGAACAACAGAAAAAACGTGCCGAACAACAGAGAGAAGCCTTGAAGGATCAGGCCGAGAACCAACGTGAAGTTGCAGATAAAATTAGATAACGTGCAAGAGAGATCGAGCAAGAAAGTGAGTCTGAAGACTCAGCCCGATCAGAAGGTAAAGTAAAGTCATGCGAGGCACGTAAAACTGGCGTAGAGCAGAGACTC
>JBGSPG010000047.1:0-3041 GCA_041738725.1 Saccharimonadales bacterium (SeqCode) | reverse complement strand
CCTTATTCATGGCCATATCTATAAGTGTCAGTAATGCACCAAAATAATTGCCTATATGTAGGTCATTATTGGCACGAAGGCCCGTTAAAATTACTGGTTTATTCATCTTGTCCTCCATTATACTGATTATTTTCAACATATGTAGTGTATGTTTGGCTGTCTACATAGTTGATGTTGGGTTTGGCTCTATGTAACATGTCTGCAACACGCAGTGCAAGTGCGACAAACAGGTCATCAGCCGGTACTGACTATTGTGATTCCATGTACAATATTGTACCCTAGCCGTTACAACAAGTGCGTTTCTGACTGATTGAAGCCCTCTGAATCGTCTCATTAGTATCGTGCTTTCTAGTGGACGGAGCGCTGGATCGTTACCTTCATATAGACCATCTTCGTTGTATCTGTCTATATGATAGACAGCGTAGTCATCTAAAAGTGAGGCTCCTGGCATCTCACGTGCGTAATCCTGTAATTCTCCGTCACCAGCAATCGGGAAGACATCAGGGGTAATTTTACAGAGCATCTTAAGTATTGCCGGATTCCGTGTATATGTCGCCAATAGCTTTGGCTGCTCCTCGACTATGTACTGCTTTAAAAGGTGTGTACCAATCCCCTGGGCTTGATATTCGGGTAGAATTGCTCTACCTGCCAGCTCGATGGCATACCCACCGAGACATTTCCGGTACATGGCCAGTGCTACGGGTATATCTTCTATGACTGCAAGCTGAATAGTATCAGACCCAGCAATGTGCCTCCTGGTGTCAACGAACATCGAATCATCACTAGCTGCGCGACCAAACGCAGCTGCTGCAATAGCGTCGATCTGTAATATTTGATCAGCACTAAGTGTGTTTGGTGTTGTTGTTATTATTTCCATAAGTATCCTTCATCTTTTATTTAGTTAGTTTCCATTAAAAAATCGCCTGTCTGGCGATATATACTAAATTTAAAGTGTATTAAGATCTATCGCCACAAAGTGTCGATCTGCCAAGTTTTAACTATGTTGATTTGTATAATCATACTTTTATACTATCACATTATGACATATGTGTCAAATTACCATCGACCCTCTATTATTTTTTGTGTTTCATCAAGTACGTAAGCTTGTACTATTTGTGTTTGTTCTAAGCTAATAACATGCTGAGTGCTATTAAATGGAGGCGCGATATCATGATACGTATCCACCCCATTCTCAAGATCTCTATATCCAGTAAATATTCTTTCGATAATTTCACCGTCTTTATCAACGAGTACTACTCTAAATTTCTTTGTTACCAGTAATTCATCGTCGATAGCTGATTCAATGTCAGATTCCGCCTCTTCTGCAGTTAATGCGTGATCATACCATCTATTTCTAAACTCTTCATACTCAAGAACTACGTCCTGCCCTACACCTAGCTCATCAAGACCTAGACTCAGTCGATACGTGAGCGCGACACCAGCGCCATAACGAAAATCATCATCACCCATAAAATGAAAATCTCTGTCAGGTGTCACGCTATCTTTTAGTTTTGCATAAAGTTCGTCAAGTAAGCTGAACAATTTTTGTTTGTTCGCCACAGCCGACTTTTCTTTATGAGTCTCCGGGGAAACAATTGCTTCGATTTCACCTTTTAATGTCATATACTCTCCTGGATGATTATTCTATTTCTGTATGGTAATGTACTATACCCTGAGATGTAAACGCAGTCAATATTATGTACTGAATTGTGAACTAGGCTGCTTTCAGAATATACTCAGATAGAAGTTGGTAGAATTTCTCGGTTTCATTGATTGATATCCACTCGTTGTCACCGTGTGCTCCATGCCCTTCTGGTCTGAGCATGATTACGGGAATGTTTTTTGCACTAAAAAACCGTGCATCAGATGAGCCTGGTGCCTTCATAGTCTCTATTGATTTACCCATTTGTTGCTCGTACATAGCAATAAAAGAAGTCACGTGAGGATCTGACATATCGAGTTGGTAGTCATCACCATGTAGTTCTTTTACTACTTCCCCATTGTACGTTGTAAGCAATTCACTAAGTGAATCTTTAATTGATTGTAGATCAGCTTTGTCTTTGTATCTAATATCAAGCGTAGCTTCGGCCTCCTTTGGCCCTTGATTATCGGCGTGGCCGGCTGACAGAGTAGAGATTGTCATAGTTGTGTTTTCTTGATCTGAATGATCGAACAATTGCTGTGCCTCAGCTAAAAATTGAATGAGTTTGCCGGCTGCGCCGTCCCCTTCCCATGGACGGGAGCCATGATGTGATTGACCGCTAATTCTAATACGAATATTGTAGATACCCTTGGCCGCAATATTGAGGACACCAAGTTTAGTGCCTGCGTCTGGTAATATACAGATTTCAGCAGTATAGCCTTCGTCGAGGAAGTGCTTCACACCGTGGGCACCACTTACCTCTTCATCTCCGCTCAGGAAGATACCGAAGTCTAAGTCTTGTAACTTCTCTTTGTTATCGGTGACAAACTTGAGGTACGATGCAGCGGCAAATAACATATCGAAGGTGCCGCGGCCGTAGTAGCGCCCGTCTGTAACTTTAAAGGGTTGGTCTTCCGCTGGAACTACATCCACATGCGACTGCAGTAGTACCCTAACGTGTTTAGTCTCTTTTGGTGCCGCGTATAGGTTGTAGACACCCTGTTCCTCATAAAGATGCGTATAGAGACCTGCCTCATCAAATATCGATTTGTTGTACTCTAAGAGCTCTCTGACGCTCGATTGATTAGAGCTAACGGGATAAAAATTTACGAGTTGTTCTATATATTCTTGCATAATTCTCCTAGTATAAATTACGGTAAGCGAAGTCGCTAATTAGTAGTAGTAACTTTGATCTGAAAACTCCTGATCGAAGTGTTGTGGTACTGCGTGCTCTAAGACTGGGTGCATCAACTTTGCTATGTGGGCGATGCCGTCTAGCGCAATCTGGTGTGGCATATTCGGATCTGTATCACTCGGTGCATCGCTTGCCTCAAATAGTAGCCCGTTTGCCCACATACCAGTCTTTTCAACTATTTCAATGTAGTGTTCCACGGCTTCG
>JBGSPG010000030.1:0-3705 GCA_041738725.1 Saccharimonadales bacterium (SeqCode) | reverse complement strand
AGTGTTTCGTGAAAGGTAACCACCTGCTCGCTGTTGCAGATATACCGGTATGGCCGTAACAGCTACGCTTGTAGCTACGCCTCCGAGACCTTTGGCTGAATCCAGTGTCTGGCCACCTAAGAGCGGTGCAACCACTTCATTTCCAATAAACAGTTCATAGCCAATATTTGTAATAAACCCACCTATGATGAGCTTTCCTTTCCGGTCAGTTTTAGCAAAATCCTCTTTTGTAGATTGCCAGATGCGGGTGATTTTTTCTCGCATTGATATCGGCGATTCCGTATTTATTTCAGGACTATCGATAACAGGCAGATCAGTTGAATCATCTGGATTTATATCTTTATCGTGAAATGCTGCTTCCATAAACATATTATAACACTAAAATGCCATAAAAAGCAATAGTAATATACAATACATGCTATAATATAACTTATGGCTATAACCGAACAAACACCTCTTGAGCAAGACTTTTTACCAGACTATCACCTGGACGCAGAACAACTTAAACAGATAGAACTAAAGATGATAGAAGATGCAAGAGCTGTTGCTCCTGATAGTATCGTCATTTCTTGGGTAGACCCTACGCATGAGTATTCAAACTTTCTAAGAACTAAAGAGGCAGAAAACTTCCCAGAGGTTGCAGAAACCGATATGTACTATGAATTAAATCAGGTATATCTTGCTGTTGTTGACACAAGAGGCACAGGGAGTGTGGCGCATGCAGCGACAATTAATTTTTATGATGACACACCGACACTGGAAGATGCTTCCCTCGGTGCAGAGACGATTACTCCACGTACGGGTTTCTATACTGTAGACAGTTTGATACAGAGAGAAAATTTCACTAAAGAGGAATTTGCTGCATACTATGCTGAAAAGGGAATTGATCTTAATACTACAATTTCAATAGAAACAAACTTTAAAATTAATCAAGAAATGCCATTGTACGAAGATTATCTTGGGTCAGCAGACTTGGTTTACCTGGCAATGTTCCAATGGGGTTTACGTCAAAAGTGGGATTACAGTACCATTACCGTATTTGCTACTATTAACGAAAAGCAAATAAACTCCTTTAAACGCCTAGGAATCAGTGTTGCTCCCCTTATGGGCAGAACTGACTTAAAGACTGAAGAAGATGAATTAGGTAAATACTCGTTTCCCGTTACAGTGGACTTTATGAGCCTTCATGATGTTTTGTCAGGCATAGGTTTAGACCTACCAATAATTGAGTATAAATCTGCAACTACGAATAACTAGGGCTGTTGCCCACGGCTAACCCAGTACTTGCGTAAATAATATTTTGGACGATAGGCTTCTTTTGATTTTCTGAGCCCCTCAATACCAAGGTCTTGTTGCCAGTTAACAGTTGCTGATTTGTCTGATAGGAATGTGGCAGCTGCCTTAATAAGGACGGTGTTTATGCCGGGGTACTCTTTGTTTAATGACTTTTCAAAGTGGCAAATACTGTAATCCTTACTAATAATTTCGTGTACGGAGAAGCCGTTTATTTTTTTATCGATGTAGCAAAGCGTAACCCAGAGGTCTAGTTGTTCAAACGCATCTACAAGTCGTGTAAGAGCGGTTTTCTCACATGCTACGTCTTCGGGTGGTTGTTTAGTGTCTTTGAGCCACTGTCCAATGATCGTCTCTATATCTAGTCGGTGCTCAGAGGTTAGCTTGTTTACAGTTACACATTGCACCCTTTCACCCAGGACTTTGTGGGTTGCATTCACAAGATTCCGCTTTTTTCGCAGTGGTCCGCCAGCCATTTCCGAGAGGCTTTTTACTGAGTACATGTAATCAAAACTATCCCTGTCCTCAGCAATGGCATACTTTTCTGGGTGTAATAAGCCGGTTATTGCAAATGTTGGTATAAGTTCGAGTACCTCGTATTTATCTAGTAGCGTCGTAACAGTTGCATCTAGCTGGTTTGTACCAACGAAAGTATAGGTGAATTTTGTGCTGTCCATGTAATTGGGTATTTTTATAACTAAATTATCGTTTAACCAAGAGACGCCAGCATTACCGTTTGTGTCCCAGGTGTATAGGTTTACAAAACTGAAGTCTTCGTAAGGATCGAACCTTCTGGTAAAGGTTTGGATCTCTTTTTGTAGGTTAAAATCAATTGGAGTGAACTCAGGAAATTGAGGGATCATTGCTACATGATAGCAAATTTAATGCAAAAGAGAACATCTAGTGTATTTTTTGGTATGCTTGTTGTTAGAGCTTATGAATATAGACTATATAATTACCCTTGTTTGTGCGACCTCGATATCGTTGCTAGGTATAGTTATTTTACTCAGAAATCCTACGTTGAAAGCTAATCGCTACTTCGCGCTGCTCGCACTCTCGATATCAGTGTGGACAATATTCAACATGCTATCCGGCGGGGTATCTACTAACAAAATATTGATAGATATGGTATTTATTAGTGGTATTGCTGTTGGCGTATCTATGTTTTTGTTTATGTCGAACTTTCCAAATCAAGATGTGATCAGAAACAAACTTACATTACGGTTTATGCTGACAACTGCGTTTATGTGCGCGCTAGTTTTCCACCCAGAATTTGTACGTGAGGTTACCATTAATGAGATCGTCACGGGCCCACTCTACTCGATCTTTATTATATATGCGGTTTTCACACTGCTTTTAATCATCATTGCTATCGCCAAACAGGCTAAGGCATCTAAAGATGTTAAGTCACGGCTACGGATCAGGTTACTGGCATGGGGGATAATGCTTTACGCTATATTTGCAGTACTTACTAATGTTATAATTCCTTTATTAGCTGACGACTGGACGAGTTCGCGGTTTGGCCCTGTGTCATCATTGTTCTTAGTGGGTTTTGTTGCTTACAGTATAATTAAGCACCGTCTCTTCGATATTCGACTTGTAGTTGCAAGAACTATCACTTATTTATTATCAATAGTTACAGTTGGTATTTTGTATACCGTTGCCGTTTACGGGGTGGGTGCACTCTTCATTGATGTGTCTGGGGTAACTTACTCACAGAGAATATTCTTTGCAATATTAGCTCTGTTGATAGCACTGACGTACTCTCCAATTATTCGTTTCTTTAATAAGTTAACTAGCAGGATATTTTTCAGAGATTCATACAGTACCCAAGAGGTACTCGATCAAATCGGTAAGATTATAGTCGGTAGTATTGATCTTCACAAAATTCAAAAGAGTACTCTCCAGGTACTTCTTGAAGCACTACGGCCTAGTTACGGAGGATTTATTCTGAAAGATTATCAGGGTAATGTAAGAGTTGAAGATTTTGTTGGTGAATCACCTAAGTTTGAGCTTGATGACCTTGCTGTTGTCCTAAAAAAAGTGGGTAAGCGTACGGTGGTATATGACGAGTTGGAACAGGCAACTAGTGACTACTCTCAGATGCTTCGTAAAAGCGACATTAGCTTAATTGTTCCTTTAATTACAAAAAATGAGACAATCGGGTACTTTATTACTGGTCCGAAGAAGAGTGGCAATATTTTCAACCAACAAGATAAAAGTATGATTAATATCGCTGCGAACGAGTTGGCGGTGGCGCTTCAGAATGCGCAGAGGTTTGAGGAGATTCAGGCGTTTAACATTACACTCCAGGAAAAGGTGAATGAAGCAACTCGTGAACTTAAGGTTACGAATAAAAAGTTGATAGCGCTGGATGAAGCTAAGGATGAGTTTATTAGCATGGCTTCTCAC
>JBGSPG010000092.1:0-4074 GCA_041738725.1 Saccharimonadales bacterium (SeqCode) | reverse complement strand
GGCACGATTATTCGTTTACAAAGAAAATTCAATTTACCGCTACTTACTTTTTATGGGGTCGGGAATATCCTCGGCGCTGGTATCTATGTATTAATTGGTAAGGTTGCCGCCTACGCAGGCTCCGCTACGTTACTTGCGTTTTTGGTTGCTAGTGTTGTTGCAGCCCTTAGTGCGTTTTCTTACATGGAATTATCTGCTCGTTTTCCAATGAGTGCAGGTGCTGCGGTGTATGTTCATCACGCATATAAGAAGCGTGTCGCCTCAATGTTTGTAGGTTTTTGTATGGTCGCGTCTGCGCTTGTTTCGTCTGCTGCTTTAGCACGGGGTTTTGCGGGATATTTTTCTGAAATAATTAGTATTAATCAAACGATCGTAGCTGTACTCGTTGTCTTAGCTATGGGTGTTGTTGCGGCGTGGGGAATAGATAAAACAGCGGCATTAGCTACTATCTTTACAATTGTTGAAATTATTGGTCTACTAGCTGTGATATGGTTTGGGCGAGGACTATTAGTTGGTGGCCCGAACGAAGCGACATTATTTGCACTGCCTGAAGTGGGAATAGCAGGCGTGCTTACGGGGGCATTCCTGGCATTTTATGCGTACATTGGATTTGAAGATATGGTTAACGTTTCCGAAGAGGTCAAGAATCCACGTAAAACCATGCCAAGAGCAATTTTACTTTCACTAATAATTTCGACGGTTATTTATCTTTTAGTGGTCGTAGTCTCTATGAGAGCCGTTGGAGCGGATGCTCTTGCTAATAGTGGTTCACCCTTAGCGCTTGTCTTCAAGAATATCTCCTCAATCAACCCACTTTATATGGTTGCAATTGGGCTTGCAGCCACCGTTAATGGAATACTTGTACAAATCACAATGGCTTCGCGTATGTTATACGGGATGGCCAATAAAGGATGGGTACATAAAGAACTTGCACGCATTCATGTAAAAACAAAAACCCCAGTTGTCGCTACGATTCTGGTTGTGCTAGCAATGATTATTGCCGTAGTAACTTTAGATATTGTTATGTTAGCAAGAGTAACAAGCTTACTCGTACTGATCGTATTCATACTCGTTAATTCTGCACTTGTAGTGGTTAAGCATAGCCATCCACGACAAAGACCTTCAACTGAGGTACCTTTAGCTGTACCGATAGCTGGAGTGGTTACTTGTCTTGTTCTTGTAGGCTACCAAGCTTATTCGTTACTGATATAAGGGATTCTATTTTAATTTTGCAGAAGTTAGTACGAAGGTTATATGTTAATGTAATGAAATGGAACATGGCGAAATTATCGACATCCCAGCAGAGCATCTCTCGGAGCGAATGGCCCTTTTTTTAAATCCTGAGACTGCTCATGATTATTTTTTCCGAAAGGCTACTCAGGTACGCGAGTATTTACAAATGTGGGAAATCACTAAGTTTGATGATCAAATTAATGAGATTAAGACGCAACTGGAGCTAATGCTACGTGCATATAATAATTCCTGTCCATTTATAGGCAGACTTGTAGAAGTTGAAAGTGCATTCCATGAGATTGTTGCAACTGATGAGGGTGGTGACAGTGTCTGTAAACCTGCCGCCATAGAGGCAGGCAAATTCTACGGTACGTTCACAGGTTTTGAATTACTCAGTTTTGATTATAAAGATATACGGATAGACCTAGGGCTTGTCGCAAAAACTGCCGTAGAAGTAGATCAAGGTGAGTATTTATACTTTTATACACCCCTAGATGTCGGCTCGTGTGTGCCCATTATTCCTGAACTCAATTAGTAATTTTCGGCTACTTCGAACCACATATATGCAAATATACTAGCTCTTTATGATGAAATGACGTAGAATTGAAAATTGTCATGCAAGAAAAATTAACTACACAACCTGAAACGCTTACTCGTACCAAGTCAGAGCAAACTCGTCTTGCCGGTTCAGTTGGCGCTACTGCACTTACGCCAGAGCTAATTATTGGTGGTTTCCATAAACTACAACAAAAGGGCACTAATGAGCAGTTTGCAGAATTAATGTCACAAACAGAGTAGTATCAGAGAAATTGCCATGACTACATATTGTGGTACACTATGCATAGCACTTTACAAATTAACGGTATATCAAGAGCGTGGTAAGGGAACTGACCCTTTGACCCACCAGCAACCTGTTTCGTGCAAATAAGGTGCTACATTCAGCCGTCGTAGACGGAAGATATTATTAGAGTATAAGCTCCTTTTTTCTTTCGGATACGTCAGAAGATAAGGAGTTATTTTTATGTCAAATTTTAGAACAGCCGAAAGCGTTAGTCCGGGGCACCCCGATAAACTGTGCGATCAAATTTCTGATGCAATTTTAGATGCATACCTATGCAGTGACCCTGACGCTCGCGTAGCGGTCGAAGCCGTCGGTGGCCACGGCAAAGTATTCATAGTTGGCGAAGTCACGTCTGATGCAGTTATAGAAGTTGAGCCAATTGTTAGGCGATTGGCTGGAGAAGTTGAAGTTGAAGTTCGAATAGTAAAACAGAGTCCCGAGATTGCGCAGGGGGTAAATACTGGTGGGGCGGGAGATCAGGGCATTATGGTTGGTTATGCCTGTAATGAAACCGATGAACTTTTACCGCTTGAAGTTGTGCTCGCTCGAAAGTTAAATCAGAATCTGTATGAACGGTGGCCTTATGATGGTAAAACCCAGATTACCTTAAAAAACGGTAACGTAGTTGCTATTGTAGCTAGTTTTCAGAACGCTAAGCATGCGGAGTTGGCTGCACAGGTTCTGATCTGGCTAAAATATGAGCCACTGGCAAAAACACCTGATCCGGTTATATTTCATATAAATCCAGCGGGTGACTGGTCTGTCGGTGGTTTTGATGCCGACACAGGCCTTACGGGAAGAAAGTTGGTAGTAGATAATTATGGTCCACGAATCCCGATAGGTGGTGGTTGCTTTTCTGGCAAAGACCCAAGTAAGGTCGATAGATCGGCAGCATATATCGCCCGCAAAATAGCTATAGATTACTTAAATAAACGAAACGCCAAAGAAGTCTTCTGCCACCTCGCGTACGCAATTGGTTATGATCAACCATTAGAGGCCACGGTTACCATAGATGGTGTACAGGAGAATGTTTCAGGTTATGACTTAACACCAAACTCAATAGTGGAAGTCCTAAATCTAAAAAAACCGTGCTATGAACAAACAGCACGTTATGGTCATTTCGGCCACCCAGGCTTTACTTGGGAGCGTTAGTAGTTAAGAATATGATAACTATGTATTCGATTGATCGAGAGCTATAAAAATTTTGCTTTGACCTGTTGCTTGTTCACGCCGTTGATAATGTTTGTATAGCCATACGACTTTAAGATGTTTGTACAGACATTGGAGCGACTGCCAGATACGCAGTATAGAACGAGTTCCGTATCTTTAGGTATATTCGCCAGCTGTGTTGCTCCGGCAAGTATTTCTGAAGGTGGTATGTTAATAGCACCTTCAGCATGGTCAGATTCGTACTCTTCTGGCTCGCGAACATCAATAATTATTCTATTCATACCTACAGTATAACGTATGTTAATTATGTGGATGGATAAAACTCATTCAATGCAATCCGAGAAATATGGCTAGCAACAACATTCGGCTTCAGCTGTGGGCCAAGATGTCCCATATTTTCTATAGAGTGGTAGTAGTCGACATGGTTTGATATCCGATCGTCTGGGGGTACTAGACAGTCGTACTCAGCAGCAAGATACCCAACAGTTGTTCCCAGTTTCCTTACTCGTTCTATCTGTGGCCGCACATCTTTTATCACACAAGACAGAGCCTCTCCAAGTGTTCTTGTAGGGTTTCTGCCGTAGTAACGCATTATCTGCAAGAGATTATGGATATCTGGATTAATATATCCACTCTTAAGATATGGAAGTAACTCGTGTGAAATACCGTTCGGTATGCCCTTAGGTAGTGTTTTGGCTAACTGTAGGATACTGGGAGATCCATATCCTGCCGCCATCAAATTAATAATTCCCCCCACTTCTCCCGGGAACTCCTCTGCATATCGTGCGACAGATAAACCACCCATAGAGTGAGGTACCCACAATGACCCT
>JBGSPG010000053.1:0-16684 GCA_041738725.1 Saccharimonadales bacterium (SeqCode) | reverse complement strand
GATGCAGTAGTGCCGCCAGTAAAGAACGCAAGTGTCTGGTTATTTAACATTTGTGGTTCTCTAATATTTGTTGCAGTAGTATCAGATATATATAAGGTACCTGAAACGGGAAGCTCACGATTGCTATAAGAGATTAATAATGCTATCAGTAGTAAGCCAAATACAATAACACAAGCAACAAACAAGAGTCGGCGCTTACTAATGTTTTTGAGATTATTTAACATCTAATACCACCCTACATTTTCACTATGATTCCAAGCACCACAAGGTGTACTGTATCTGTCTTTAATATAGCCAAGACCCCAATTCATCTGTGTGGTTGGGTTTGTGCGCCAGTCTTCGCCACTTGCCTTCATTTTACCACCTGGAAGAGACTGAGGAATACCATAGGCATCACTCTCGGTTTCACTTATATCCTCACCCTTGTCATAATCGACAAGCCTATTTTTATTCGTATCGTTATTACCTTCAGCATCATTTATTGCGCGGTGATTCCAGCCAGATTCGCGTGTCCAAAGTTTATCCAAACAGATCATTTCACTTGCAGGTAAGCCCTGTTGTGTAAGTATCGCCTGCGCTATTGCCTTGTTTGCCTCTGGTGTACCTCCAGACCCTGATGGCTGCGTCGAATCTTTATTACAGTCGCCACTAGTGCCCGGTTCTTGACCGGTAGGATTCGGCGGAGCGCTATCGTGCTTTACTTCTGATGATGGAGGGAATTTGCCATTAAGCGCCTCTATCACCTGTTTTTGTAAACGCACATTCTTACTAACGTATTCAGAGTCAGTCGCCCACCCCGCGGCTTTTATTTCAGTAATATAAAGGACTGGATCACCAGGGTAGTTCAGTGCGTTCTTGTACCTGGTGTTTTTATGTACAAATTCGCCGTACCCATCAAACCCGGCTTGTGCATTTGGGTATGAGCGGAATGAGTCTGTAATTGTGGTTAATTCACCTGGGTTATATTCCTCCTGAGTCTTACCAGTCCAGACCGGACCATTCCAACTAGATCCTGCCTTCATACCCCAGAAGTTAAAAGCCTCTTTGGCGAGTTGTGAAAGCCCCGGACCCTTACTACTTCGTGATTCAAGGTACCCCTGAGCTAATACCGCCTCATAAGGCAGCCCGTATTTTTTACTGGTGTCGAATGCCATTTGCCCATATTCATCGACAAAACCCTTAAGATCAACCGGCCCCGGCGTAACTGCTCCACTATTACTTGGCGACGAGGTTGCGCTACAGCAGCTTGCGGCAGGCTTAGTTTCTACCGGGGTGCTGGTAGCAGCAGCAGATGTAAAGTCATAATGCCAGTGTGTGGTTTCGTTATTGCGCTTACCACCATACTTGGCAGCAATTGGGTCAAGAACAGAAACGGGTGGTGAGTTTGATCCGTTATTATCTAAGTCAACAGACAGGCCTTTGTAGTGGTTTGATGTACTACTATGGTCTTTATCAGTAAGGGCATTAACCATAACTTTATTTGATTGGCCGACTTCAAGTATAAATTTTAGAATGTTTACATTTATATCTACCTCGGTTCTCGGAATATCACCCGTGGTTGTATAGGCTTTTTTACCCTCAGAAAGCGCAACTATAATATCTCTACTATTAACATTATTATTAGTCCAGAAGGTAATGTTTGTATTCGCGAGCATCTGCTTGGCTAGTTCTTGTGCGGAGTTGGTATCGGTAGATGCTTGGGTGCTCCCCTTTATTGAAGATGCTACTTGGTTTGCTAGTGCAGGGTAGTCTTTGGGGTGTATGCCATCAGAGCTTATTGTTGCAGTGTTCTCTAGTGAAGTAATGGCAGTATTCTGTGTGAGTAGTGTGTTGTAAGCCTCGGTTTTACCAGAAAGGTCAGCACGGGTTACGTTTGTTTTTAGCCAATAAATCTTCGCATTACTATTAGCTGATTGTATAGCACCAACCATAGTGGAGATGTCTGTGCTATTTGAACCACTCGTTAAATTATTTGTACCAAGTATAACCAGAACAATCTTGGCACTTTTTAGTCCTTCTGGTGGGGTCGGCCTAACTACTGAGATACCTGAAGAGAGCGATCTTCCACCAAGCGAGTCACCCGCCACACTCCACCCTTCCGACGCAGGAAGTGCAGTACCAAGGGGTGGCGTAACTCCTACGCCAATTGAATCTCCTACTACAAAGACTGAACCAGGCGTAATCGGCGCACCTACCGGTGTGGCCGGCTCTTCACATGGGTCGGCGCAGATTTTACTATCAGTAAATATCGAACCTTTATCAATGGCATATTTATCACACTCATTAATAGCTCGAGCGATTGGTGATATTTCTGGGAGTTGAGGTGATAATGAACTAAGTAGCGCGACTATAATGAACACAAAAAGCAGTGTCCTGTGCGAAATTCTAAATAGTAATATTCGTAGCTTCATATAATTAACGTCCATTCACAGACCAATGCCAGGCTTCTGAAGGCAGGTTCTTTACACCAAATTTTCCAGCATTGTTAGCTAGCCACCGATAGCATGCGGTTGATCTGGTAGAGCAGTTAGTAAAGTCAATCGCCAGGCCAAGCTCGTGGTTTGATGTTCCTGGCCTTGCAGTGGGTGGCCTACACAAGCTTGCCTTCTTCTCATATATATCAAATTGCGTGGGGCCACAATGCTCTTCACGTAGTTGTATTTGTGAAGCGGCGGTCCTAAAACCAGACCCCGCTAACGACACCTCGCCAGCAGCCTCGGTTAGCATTTCTGATACATTAGTACTCCAAGATGCATCAACATCTCTCACAGCACCATAGTCGCAAAGCTTACGCTTTGTCCCGCCTGCAATTTCCACAATACGCTCACTTGTAACATCACCTGCGCAGGCGATACCCGAAGTATCAACACCCTTAGCACCTGTGCCTCCGGACGGTGGTACGCCGCTATCAGATACGCCACCCGGATCACAGTCTACTGAACTGCTTAGGTAGCACGTAGCGTAGATAGCTAGCATAGAGTCTCTTTTGCATACATTAGTTTTTGAAGGAAGTGTAAACGGTACATCTGCGGGCTTGGTTGACTCTTGCTCTGGGCCGCCCGCCGCACAGTTATTGGAATCCCAACGTTCTTTGCTCGATTGTGAGTTTACAGGATCACCTATGCCTATTCCAATCACCGCGGCATTGGTAGGGTTCGGATCTTCGGCTGCTTGTGCAAATGTTGCCGGCATCATTCTGCTAGCCACTGCACTCGTCAGATTCGTTGGGCTAAATAATGCAAACGTTTTTTTGGCGCCGTCATCGCGATTTGTTGGCGTAAGAAGTGCGAGCTTCCCGGTTAGTGATTTAGAGTCTGTAATTGCAAATAAACGAGTCGATAGCGACTTGTTTGCAAACTGCAACTTCTCCATCTTCTGTGCGTACCGAACATTTTGTGCGACTTCTTCTTTGTTGAGGTATTTGCCACCAGTACTATATGTCTCGTCAACACCAGCACTACTCCATATAGAATCCGCCGCCATCTTCATAGTGTCATAAGCCTCGCCATTTATTTCAGCACCGGTTCGCGCAACCCCATATACCTGGTTATTGTAGGCATCTAAATCTGGCGAAAGACTCGAATCAATCTTTACTGATTTGGTTGCGACGGGGGATGTACGAATTGTACCATCAGTTAAGCTTTGTATACTCGCAACCTTATCTACTATGTTTTCCCAAAAGCTACCATCCTCACTAGGTTCGTTATCAAGCGCATCTCTTCGTTCTTCGAGCTGCTTATATATAACGTTTAGGTCTTTCTCTTGCTTGAACTCGGCGATGTTTGGAATGAGCGCCTGTTTAAAACAAGCCGATGATTTAATTGGTCGCTCGGGGTCCTCTTCACCCGCCTTCTTCACGGGTGCTTCGTCATCGTACACTTTTTGGCACGATTGGTTGCTGGTTGTGTTTGCGGATTGTGCAAACACACCGGAGTTACCAAGTACAGACGCCCTAAATATCGGTGACTCTTCAAGTACACTAAGGTTCTCTGTAAAGGCCCAGCTATCTAATAACCCCATCTCATTATTAAGTAGTTGACCACCGGCTACGAAATAGTTCATGGAACCTGACACACTCTGTGCGCTCGTTTTGTCGTATACTACCCGGCTATAGTTCTCGTTATCGAGGGCGGTTTGAAACCTATCATACATTTGTAACAGTGTTGTAGCGTCAGGCTCTTTTGAGTCGGAATTTTCGGGTAAAATGCTCGAAAGTACTGTGTCGGAAGTGTCTGTAATAATGTTCGCCGCGAGGCTTGACTTGCCCTTATACGTACTCGCTTCTCCAGCGACTTCATCTGATTTGGTCTTAGCGAATGAGGCGAGTTTTCCTTCGCTAATCTTGGCCGAGACAAGCTTTGCCTGTTTTGAGTTTCTAGCAGCAGAGCCAGGAATATTACCGGCGGCTTCTTTTGAACCAAGCCCGAGCTTTAGACACTTTTCTCCACCTTCAATAAGGCAATCATAGTAGGATCTTGATTTGGTTGTGATTGGCGTGAGTGTGTCATCTACGAGTTTTTTTGTGATGTTTACGCGGCTTTTGTCTAGATTTTTTTCAGAATCTGGAAGTTCTAGTTTGTGTGATTTCACCGCAAAGCTCTTTTTACTTGCACCCTTAAAGCTGGCTCTCATATAAATATCTTTCCAGTGAGTCGCATCTTCGGTGAAGGTACTGATTGCGGCTTGCGCACGCTCACTCTCCAGTGTGCCAATATTCTTGTTGCCGATATATAAATCCCAGGCAGAGGCATCGAAGCTTTCAACTTGGCGGTCTTTTGTACCGTTCGGTACAATCTTTGCATTATAGTCATCTAAAAACTTCTCGGCAATTCCTGCACTATCCCACGCGTCATACATTTTTTCGGTTTCAGGATTTACCTCTCGTGCCGAAAGGTCGAAGTTTTTGTTTGGGCCCTCTTGTGCAAATAGACGACCCTCAGCTTTTGCGGTTGCCACATCTCGTTCGTAGGTTAGTTGCGTTACCGCTTCCGCAAGGTATGAGGCCATATCACCATTAAGACTAAATGCTAATGATGCCGCCGCTGCAGGGCTACTCGCCGCTTCTTTCGCCGTAAGATATACCTTGTATACCCCAAAGAACAACACTCCGACAATAGCTACCACTACGAGAAATTGGAGAGCAAAAAACCCCCCAACATACAAGCCAACCCTGCCGTAACGCTTTGCTGTGGCAACTGGATGCGCGGCCAATTCTTTTGCAATCGCAAGGTCTGCTGCTACATCAGTACCACCAGAACCAACAGCCCGAGAAACATTCTGCACATCTTTTGCGGTCTGCACGGCATCATCTACTGCCTGGGCAGTTTTTTGTGCAGCCCCACCAGCCTTCTTTTTAAAATCTGCACTTGCTGGGTTTTTATCACCGCCCTCGCCAGAGCTTGGATCGTGTGGCTTGGCATCGTTCTCCATACCTTTTAGCATAGAGGGGGTTTTATCCGTGCCACTCTTCATCCCATCAAGGCTCTTACCAAGACCTCCGCCCGCTCCGCCAGATTTGCCCCCACTGAGCGCGCCTAGGCCTTTACCGAGCGCATCGCCGACACCCCCACCGCCGCCAATTCCATCACCGCCACCTCCTGCCGCTTTGCCAAGTACATCTCTTGCTGTTTTTGCGCCTTGGTGAAGGCTGTGGCCCATGTCGGCCGCTTTGTCTGTTATAGAAGGCCCGCTTTGTGAGGGTTCAATCTGTTCTGGGGTTTGTATATTTTGATCGGGATCTTGATCCATAGATAAGCTTTATTATACCACTATTCAACAGGAGCTGCAGGGGTAGAACGTTGATTGGCTGCGATGTTGCCCGTGTTGCTAGCCTGAGTCATAACCTGGTACGCCTCTTGTGCTCTAGCTGCGACTTCTTGTACCTTGCGCATCTCTTCTGGGTTCGTACTAATTAGGCTTGTTTCAGTTGGGCTAGCGATAATCTGTATGTGCACATGGTTTTGACCAGCAAAGAGTAAGCCTTGCCCCACCGGGAACTGACTCAGTCGCTTTTTTTCTTCGCCAGTAAGTTTGAAGACGGCTGAAAGTACATCAACTGCAGAGGTGGATTGTTTAAGCAGGAGCTGCATAGAAGAGTTAGAGACTATCGCTCGCCCCGTTTGCGAACTCATCATATCTTCAACATCTTGTGAAATTGTAGTGAGGCCGAGATAATATTTACGGGCGCGTTTGGCAAGGCTAAACATAAAGTTTGCTGAATCTTGGTACTTAAGTAGTTGCCAGGCCTCATCTATAATGAGGTTTCGTTTGCGCTTATCAGACTTAGTTTTGTTCCAAATGTGGTTCAAAATAATGTACATAGCCACCGGCCGAAGCTCATCTTCAAGATCTCTAATATTAAATACAACCATACTGTTGTTAATATCTACGTTACTCTGCTGAGAGAAGATGCCAGCAAACGTACCGGTGGTGTACTTGCGTAGACGCTGCGCCATGCTCGGACCTGCGCCCTGCATATGAAGGAGTGTTTCATAAAGGTCGTTAATAGTTGGCGGCGGTGTTTGGTGTGTCAGTGGGTCTCCGGTGATTCCCGCTTTGGCGTAGGTGTCTATAAGTGCCTGGTCAAGATCTGCCTCTTCATTTGGGCTCAGTGCGCCGCCCATCATAAGGCGCATAAGACCGTGGAGTGTTATAAGGTTGGCACGAAGCGCGTTATCGGCATCTTCTTTGTCTATTACCTGTGGTAAATCAAACGGGTTAACACGTGTTGTAGAGTTTAGGCTCATCCGTATATAGCTACCACCAACAGCGTCACATAAACGCTCATATTCATTCTCTGGGTCGATGATTACGACCTCTGTACCCATCATCATAGAACGGACGGCCTCTAGTTTCACGGCGAATGATTTACCTGCACCAGACTTGGCGAAGACAACCATATTGGCATTTTCTAACGAGAATCTATCGAATAGAACAAGCCCGTTGTTGTGCATGTTTATGCCGTACAAAATACCGTTTTCTTGGGTGAGGTCGGCTGAAGTGAATGGGAAGCTGGTCGCAAGTGCGCCGGTATTCATGTTCCGGCGAATTTGGAGTTGATCTGTAAATTGCGGCAAAGTTGAGTTCAATCCCTGTTCCATCTGCACGGTGGCAGGCTTAGAATAGACTAACTGCTGACCAAGAATTGTTTCAATTTTGTGTTGAATAAAGTCGAGCTCTTCGAGACTTTTTGCATAGACGGTTAAGTACAGACCTAATCGGAAGAAGCGTTCTTCACCTATCTGCAAACTATCGCGAAGCTCTTCGGCGTCAACAATAGCAGCCTGTTTTGCCGGGTCACGCACGCGGCCCTTTTCTGCATCTATCTGCAGGCCGGCTTCAAGTTGACTTACCTTTTTACGAAGATTCTCCAGTACCGCCTGGCTTGCAACCGGGTATACAAACATAGAAAGATCAATCTCTTCATCCATATTAACGATTGGTGAAAGCCAGCCGGTAAATATTTGGCGTGGGTAGCCATATATATAAAAGGTTCGGCCATACATAGTACCAAGGCGGAAGAAGCTCGATTCAATTTCAAGGCTGCTCGGTGCAATAAAATCGCGCATTTCTGAAATGCCCTTACGAAAGGCGGTGTCTACCTCTTGCTGCTCTCGCATTCGTTGCTGCTGCGCAATTGCAACCGGGTCAGCCGGAACTTGTTTTTTGCCAAACACGCCCATATTACAACCCTACCCCAAGGTTTGGTGGCACGGCGTGGCCCTCGCCTTTAGTAATGACAGGTACAGTTAGTTGATCTGCCTGTTTAAGGGTTTGCCGGGTTGCGGTATCTGGGTTGTACGCATTGTAATAGAGTTCTATAAGTTCCTGTGTATCGAGTGGGATTGCCTGAACACCAAGTTGTATTAGGCCGCTTACAACGCTTTGCACGCGGTTAATGAGCTCTGTCTTAGCCTTTTCTAGGCTGGCTTCATCTATTTTAATAGTTCCCTGAGATCTGCCGCCGCCGAAGAGCCCGCTCACAAGACCTTTTCCGGCTTGAGCTGCACCACCTGAAGTTATTTGTGGAAAGTACGGGATTACAATATAGAATTCTTTATTCATAATGTTCGTTTGCTGTACGAGGTCATCAATAAAATAAATGTAGTCTTCCATCAGCATACCGAGCAGCATATTGCTCATTTCTGTCCGAATCTTCCCGAGCTTCTCTAGGTATGGGCGCATGTCTATTTTTCTAGAGCGTATCAGAATTTGAATATCAAAGTAGAGTGAGTTTAAAAAGCTCTGGTAGGCGTATTCTACCGCTTCTTGCTCGTTGATGCTCATAAGATCGAAGTTGATACTTTTGGCCATTACTACAGAACGGAAGCTTCCGTCCGTCATAATTACTACGCCATCACGAATTGCAGCGATCTGTAAGGTATTCTGAGTGCTATTTGGGTTGCTCGGTGCTTTTTTAGAAGCAAGTTGTTGATTTTGAGCCTGTTGCGGCATACCCGTTTGTGGTACGGCTTGTTGCGGTTGTTGCATTGGTATTTGCGGTTGCGTATTTGGTTGCATAAAACTATAAGAGCCACACCCTAATTTACCTATAGAGTATGACATGCTAACGCTTGCCAGGCAAGGTGATTAGAAGTTGGAAGATAGAATTTGGGAGTTGGTGTCTCGGCAGGAACTAGGTGGGTGTCATTCCTGCGCAGGCAGGAATCTCTAGGACTTTGTCATTCCTGGATTGACTGGTAATCCATGTTTTAGCCCCTTCCTACCTCGCTTTTCGAAAAGCGAGACAAAACAGCAACTAGGTGTAAAATACTCGATACTGCAGCACTACCCATCTCTCTGTAGTCTGCGGGACTCTCCGCCAGCTGGCGGTTCAAACACGTCCTCGGCAGCAGGGAGATGAGCGGTGCCTCCGTTTCGGGTTTTTACGTAGTTGTGGCGGGAAGTTGATTGTTATCTATTGAATCCGCCAGCTGGCGGATGACCGCTTCAAAAAATCATCCCCTACCGACCACCAGCGTCCAAATTCTAACATCCAAATTAGTGGAGTGAGATCTCGATTGAGCCGTCGTCGGTTTGGGTCGGTTCTGGGGCTGGGGTTTTAGCTTCAGTAATCGGTTCGGGGGCTTCAGGCTCAATAATTGGAGTAGGTTCCGCTGTGGCAGGCTCCTCAATAGGCACCGCAGGCTGTGTCGGCGTCTGTTCTAGTGATTCGCTTGGCTGAATGACCGTCTGCTTCATTTCTGGGTACTTTTCTACGTGCGGCGCTCTCGCCTCTTCAAGCGCCTTCATGGCGTGCGCGCGGGTAGAGTCATCTGTCTGATCTATTTTAGACTGAAAATCCCGTGCAACCACACTCGTTTGCTCGTCCATAATATCTGCCGGCTGCATGTAGTTTTGCAAGTAGGCATCTGCCTGCGCAACCTGGCTTGGTTGCACTAATCTATTTTCGGAAGCGGCGGCTACGGCTAGTTGAGGGTTCTGCCAATCACCAGAAAGCCGACTTGCCCACCCACGTGAATCCATCATATGCGAAAGGCCAGTAAGTCGACTTACTGCCTCTTCGCCGCTAAAACTTTTAGTGTAATTATGTTCAATTTTTGGTGGTGCCGTTACTATCACTCGCTCTTCATAACCCTCTTGATCCCACTTGCGAGTGCGGGGCTTTAAGTGAAACCGAATCGCAGACGCAAGATATACCTCAACCGGCTGATCTTTACGCTGATAGAGACCTAATACTAATGGAATCACCGTAAACGGCAACCAGATCAGTGAAAGAAACACATTAATCTTTGTAGCGAAGAAGAACATTAAATACCCAAAGCCTAAACCAACCACCACAAAAATAAACTGCTTCAAGCTCAAGAAGCCAATCAGCTTATCTTCGGTTTCTACATCTTGAGGTACTTTATGTGTTGCCATAAGTGCCCTAAGTTAAGTGTTTCTTCCATATGTCACGTTCGGCCTTTGCGGCATTAACAGCATCATCGCGTGCTGTACCAGGAGGCATGCCTGCAAAATTACTTGCAATATCTGTGTCAGACATGTTGATTGCCGCGGAGACAGATGGATCCGCAACCAACTTTGCTTTTGCTGTAGGTGCTAGTTTGGCTGCGGATCCACCACCCTTAGCGGCGATACTGACATACCTAGCAGCAGCGGCTGTAGGGTCGACTTTTGACCACTGTTCCCACGCTTCTGGCTTAACACCAGCTAGTGAATCATCACTAAGATCAGATAGGTTTTTAGCGCGCTGTGCCGCAAGTGCGGTCGGCGGCATTCCGCCAACATCACCAGTTAGGTGTGGTGCAAAAGCTTTGATATCTCCATAGTTATCACCCTGCTGCTTGTTATAGACTGAGCTGTCCATAGTGTGTGTATTCCCAGCCCCGTCCGTAAAGCTACCCTGGTTCGCTTCGGTTTGTATTTGGCGAAGCTCACCTTCCGCCTGCTGTTTTACCAAGCCTGCGTAAGCTGCATTTGCAGTGTGTACATCTCCTCGTCCCATTGCTGAATGGTATTCATCGTTAAGTAGGCTAACTGCGTCAGCACGATCATTTATTGGGCGGGTAGGCGTTCCCCTAAGTTTGCTTGCGAGAGCGGCCGATGCTTCATCTGATTTTCTCTTCTCTTCTTTGTCGCTGAATATACCTTGATATTTGCTGATTTCCTGATCACTTGCACCAGCACCGTAAGTCCGCATTTTGCCATACTTTGACATCGGGCTTTGCATTTTTTTGGTGAACTTTTCGGCCGCTGCGTTACCTGCTCGGTCGGATTTAATGCCCTTCTTAAACTCTTTTTGTTTTGCACGCTCCATTCCGAACTGTGAATTTCCGTAGGCTTCCTTGCCCTTACCTTTGGCCATACTTGTACCCTTATTCATAAGCTTCGCAGATATGCCGCCCATAATTCCTCCGGCGAATTTGAAGGTAAACGGTAGGATGATGAACGGTAGTATCTGAACCACCAGACCCATTATTTGCATCATCGTGCCGCCACCAGCAAACACACCCCCAATTATTGAGGAGGCCGCAATGAACAGCATCATAATTGGGTACATCATAAGTAGCTGGACATACATCTTAAACCATTTTTTTGTAATGCCCTCTAGCTGTGGAATGGCGAGGCAGGCGAAAGCAATCGGTGCAAATATCGCAAGCACGATGATCAGAACATATCTGATAGCAAGTATAATCAGAGTAATTAGCAGCACAACTAGCATTACCAACCCGAGTACCAATAATATCCCAATTATGTTTGGCCCAAGAAAGAGAGCTACCGTTGCCGCCCCGTCACCCATTTGTAGTGACCCAGGCTCTTGTCCGGCAAAGATTATGCTCTGTATGCTTCTACCTAGATCGTAAAAGAAGTAATTTAGTTCAGAGGTAATCCAAAATGATGCCTGGACCAGGATAACTGCAATAACAAGTCGTGGTATGAACTTTTTAATAAAGTATGCATCAACTACATTAACATTTGTTAAATACTGGAATACGACCATTAGAAATGCGAAAACAAATAGTATATTTGCTACATTTCTTAGATTTTTCATCGATTGTTCAAGCGTACTGTTCTGTTCAGCAAACATGTCTGGCGGCTGGGCCATCCACTCAATTACTCCGGTAAAAATTTCAAAGATTGTATTAAACAGCCATTTAGTTAAGCCGCAAACAAGGTCACTGATAATTGGTATAGTCCCACCGCAGTCATCGCCGCTGCCACCAACGGGATCCGGTGGTCTCGTTGCACCCTCTGCTTGCAGGCCATCAATTCTGTCAAATTCCGTGCTGTCTTCAAATATCCTATATAGACATTCAGAATATGGTCCTGTGCGGGGTTCGGTCAGAGTCTTAATAGCAATGTCGACCGCTGTAGTGTCTGATATGCTACCGACGTTGAATGAAAGGATATAGCAATCATTAGCCTTTTTAGCATTGGTTGGATTTTCAAAGAATTTAATAAATTCCGCGACCTTTAGCTTGGCAGTATGGAACCCGGTTATCTCTCTGTCTGCTTCATCCTGTTCATCCTTTAGTGGTATAACAGATACGTAGACAGCCCTGTCATCCGCACCACCAGACCAATCCCCCCCGGGAATAGCACCATAGTCCGCACGTCCTTTGTTGTCATCGGGGCACCAGGTGAACTGTTTCGCAATTATTGGTCGGGCAGACCGACTACCTGATATTGAAATACCCATATGGTCACTACTCCCGGCCTTGGCATTGTCTGCTTTGTAGTCGTAACTCTGTCCGTTGGCAGATTCCCCATCATCTTCCTTGAATGTGACATTTCTAGAATAGCCGTCTGAATTATCGCCACCAATCCTGGTACCACCAGTGCTGTTGCCACAGCCCGACAAGTGTTGAACTGCGAGTGCCATAGTGATGCCGTTATTGCTTCCACGGGTTGCATAGTGGGCGTCAATAATACCCTTCTCGTTCTTTTTCAATTTTACAGATTTTGTTGTATTGGGGCAGCTTGACGAAAGAGTCCCGCTGCTTGGTGCCCTATTGAATGCTGCGAATGTTACCGTGAGCTCACAAGAAGACAAATCAGTAGATTGGTATACTTCTATTGAGCTTGCAGACATCGATATAGCACCGTTTATACGAGAACTTGAGCTGTACCCGCCACTTGGATAGCTGCCGTCTCCATTGCCAACCCGCTTGTTTCTAAATATTGTCCCGTGTGCGTCGCTAGCCTTGGTCGTCGTGTTGTTAAATAACATAATCTCACTTCTAGAGATCCACCAGCCTACCTCTTCATTTAGCTTTGGTGCGTCTGGGTCAGTCATTGATACGGCTGATACTTTAGTGCTATCAATAATTCCACCTATAAATATTGATGATGATATACCAATAATAAGTACGAGTATGTTAGTAAATAGGAATATACGCCTAAGCTGTTTCATTTAGTGTCTATTGTAACCAATACACTATTGTTTTGCCAGGCTCTTGTTGCCAAAGCAAGGGTCATTAGTCATACTGTTGTCATGTTTATATTTAAGCGAAACCTGATCAGGCTTATCCTGCTCGCAGTATTTTTAATAGGCACCGTTTTTCTTAGTACAAATACAACCTACGCACAGAGCGGCAGGGATTGTCCTGACCCAACTGATGGCTGGTACGATTGTTGGCAGAAGCTTTCTACTGTTGATAAATACGTGAATACATGGTGCTCGGGCGCGGATGCCAAGAAGACTAAAAGTGGAGATACTGAAAAGTCTGATATTGAAAGATGTCGGGAAGCCCTCCTAAACAAGAGTACGGGCGTAAATTATAGCCCGACGGGCTTAAGGGTGTCAGATCAGTGTAAATCTGGTGGAGCCGAAGCACTCAAGGTTAAATCAACTTGCTGGGTTTTGATACGTACAGGTAGCCCCTGGTATGATGATCTACAAAAGTTTGGAGAAGACTGTACGTTCGAAGCACCAACAAGTGACTGCTCAGCAACGGTCATAACAGAATTCTTAGAGTCAAATAATTGGGCTGCGAATAGTGACGAGAATTCGGGAGGGAGCAGCAAAGCAATAAACACAAATGATTCGGCTCAGAAGAGTGCGTTCATGAAACGAATCACGATATACCTAAGGTGGTTAATTGTTGGTATCGGCATTCTCTCTGTATTTGGACTAGTGATTGCGGGTATACAATATTCTGCAGCACAAGAGAACCCACAATCTGTTGCCGCGGCGAAAACCCGAATTAATAATATAATAATCGGTATATTAATTTATCTCACTATGTTCGGTATGCTTCAGTGGCTAATCCCTGGAGGGATCTTCAGCTTCTAGACCGTGTAGTAGAAATGTATTACTATTGAATTAACTATATGAACGTTTTATCTTTATTCGCAAAATGTACAAAAAATCCCTTCTTCGGCATAGATGGCTGGTATAAATATCTCCCAGGAACCTGCGACAAGCTTGATTTTGAAACATATGGACTAGGAAGTATCTGGCTTGTGTTAGCTGGGATTATTGATGCGCTACTCCGCATAGGTGTCTTCGTAGCAGTAGCCTTTTTTATATTCGGTGCCTTCAAAATGGTGACAAGCCAAGGCACTCCAGAGGGTATTAAATCGGCACGTGGCACGATGGTTAATGCGATTATAGGGCTAATCATTGCAGTTTTTAGCACGTGGTTAATCAGTTTTATACTTAGAGCGGTGTTTAAGGTAGCGTAATTATGGGTAGGGTAATTTCATTTACAAAAAAAATTAGTGTTATGCTTCTCCTCTCCCTATTTATTTTACTCGGTATAGGCGCACCTGTGTTTGCTGACACAACAACCACAAATGTCATACCAAATGGGTGTACTGCGAACCCTGATGGTTTACTTTCTGCTGGTGCGTTGGGCATACCTACGTATGGATGTGGCGGTAATACTTCGATCGTTGAAACCGTAATGAAGCTCGTGTTTGCAGCCTTGGCGATGGTCTCGCTGCTCTTTTTGGTTATTGGTGGCTTTAAGTATACGGTATCTGGTGGGGATAGTAATGCGATTGCATCTGCAAAGAAGACTATCACTTATGCAGTACTTGGTTTAGTGTTGGGCCTCTCCGTTTTTACGATAATAGGCTTCGTATTTAGTTGGTTGAAGGGATAGTATGATTTCATTTTCTCAACATTTGTTTGTTCGAATCACGGGCGCTGCTTTGCTTGGCGCACTATTAGTTACTGTGCTATTTGGTGCCACTACATACGCGTCGCGTATGCCGAATGAAGTTAGCGACTTTTGCGATGAGGCACTTGATAGTTCATTCTGCGAGGAACAAGCAAAGGTAACCAGTGGAAGCGACGCTATTAATAATACATCTTCCCCTATTCTTGGCCCTTCTTCAATTCTTTACAAAATAATTCAAACACTCACAATTATTACTGGTGCCGCTTCGGTGATTATGATCATTGTTGGTGGTTTTCGGTATGTGGTTTCTGGCGGTGACAGCAACGCAACCAAGGGAGCTAAGGATACCATCTTATATGCGGTAATTGGACTGGTGGTAGTTATTTTTGCGCAAACTATTATTACTTTTGTGCTCAGCAGATTATAATAAAGACTATAAGGAGAAAAATAGACATGTTTAGAAGAATACAACTTGCCGTAATTGCACTGGGACTACTAACTGTTCTAGGACTGTCATCGCCCCAGTTAGCATATGCTGATGCCGCATCAGATGCATGTGATGGTGTTAAGCTTTTGGATCCAACAGCAAAGTGTGATGATGCCGCTGCTGGTCAGAAGGGCTTCGCCACAATACTACAGACGATTATTAACGTGTTTTCTATTGTTGTGGGAGCTGTCTCAGTAATTATGATAATTATCGGTGGTTTCCGCTATGTAATATCCGGTGGTGATTCGTCTTCTACAAAAGCTGCAAAAGATACAATCATGTACGCAGTTATCGGCTTGGTTATTGTGATATTTGCTCAAGTGATCGTTGTATTTGTACTGACGAACACAACGGCAAAGCCAGCACCGGCAACGCCTCCAAAGAAGACCACACAAATCAATAGTAACTTCGTAGCGTAAACAGTACTTGCCGTAGTGCGAGGTGTTCGGTATAATCAGCTCATACATAATGAAAGGGAAAAGAAAATAATGAAGTCAATTTTAAAGAAGTTTATCGCATCACTAGCAGCAATTGCTGTACTTGTTGCTCCATCTGTGGCACTTGTGCCTACGGCAGCACACGCGAGTACCGCAGACGGTGTTTGTAAGGGTGTGCTTGTTACTGATCCGGCAAATGGCGATTCAATTAACCCTAGTACAGACAGTTCGGCATGTGATGAAGACACAAACGGTGAAACATTTGCTAGTCTTGCTCAGAAGATCATCAACGTCTTCTCTATCGTTGTCGGTACAGTATCAGTAATTATGATCATCGTCGGTGGCTTCCGCTACATCATTAGTGGTGGTGACAGTGGTGGTGTTACGGCTGGTAAAAACACAATTCTCTACGCTATCGTAGGCCTCGTAATTGTGATTTTTGCTCAGGTGATTGTCCGTTTTGTACTCACGAACGTATAAATAGATACCCTAACTTAGTTATAGAAAATACCGGCATGAGTCGGTATTTTCTATTTCAGAATTAGAGTCATGATATAATACAAACAGTAGTAAAAAGGAAACTCATGTTTAAAAAAGTAGTCCTACTTGTTGGATCATTCATTGCCCTGCTCTCCCCCGTCGTTCTTGTTGCGCAGCCGCTCTACGCGCAGTCAATAGCAGATAACGTCTGTAAGGGTGTTATAAGTACTGAAACCGGCACAATTAGCCCGACCACAAACGTCGAGTCGTGTGCACCTTCTGGTGACCAAACGCTTGCAGGTGCCGCGCAGAGAATTATAAACATCTTCTCTATTGTCGTCGGTACGGTGTCCGTAATCATGATTATTATTGGTGGCTTCCGCTACATTATTAGTGGAGGAGACTCTACTGGTGTTACGGCAGCTAAAAACACAATTCTCTACGCAATTGTCGGTCTGGTGATAGTACTGTTCGCCCAGGTGATTGTACGCTTCGTGATTACTAACGTAGCTCCGTAGCTGGGGCATTGGGAGTGGGTGTTCAGTATTGGGTTTAGAGGCTGTCATCCCGGACTCCGATCCGGGATCCAATTGATTATATTTCAAATACTATTCTTTTAGGTCTCACTTTTAGCGGAAAAGTAAGATAAAAACAGCAACTAGATGTCAAACACTCGATACTACAGCACT
>JBGSPG010000073.1:0-2600 GCA_041738725.1 Saccharimonadales bacterium (SeqCode) | reverse complement strand
TCTTCCCGAAGTTAGTTGCGTACCATGAGTGGCTGTACCGAGAACGTGATCCGCACGCCGAAGGCATAGTTATTCTCGTACATCCCTGGGAGTCTGGTCTCGACAACACACCAAGCTGGATGCAAGAGCTCTACCTAAATGAAATGCCACTCTGGGTAAAAACGGTTAAAAAACTACACCTGCATTCAATCTTTAACCTTGTCCGGAGTGATACTAAGTTTCTCCCTGCCTACCAGCGCATAGACGTAATTGATGCACTCGGCTTATATAGCATTGCAAGGCAACTAAGGAGAAAGAAGTATGAAACACGCTTGGTACTTCGTCATGGTAACCTTGCGATTGAAGACCTCGGCTTCAATTCTATACTGGTTCGCGCCAACACATTACTTCAACAAATTGCCACGGAGATTAATCAAGAACTACCACAGTGGCTGACAGCACGTTTTGCGTTAGCTCACAAATCGCTCGAACTATTGTGGTCAGAAACAGACGGACAGTATTTTAGTAGAAACTTTGAAACCTTTGAGCTTATAGAGCAGCCGAGTATTATGACTTTTTTACCACTCTACGCTGGCACGGTTACAAAAAAACGCGCCGAAGAACTTGTTGTATTACTTAGATCCAAAGATTGGTGGACCCCATACCCCGTGCCATCTGTACCAAAAAATTCTAAGTACTTCGATACTTCGAGGTACTGGCAGGGACCAACCTGGCTTAATACCAATTGGCTTATCGCCGATGGATTACGTAGATACGGGTACATCGCAGAGGCAGAAGCAATTAGACAGCGTTCGATCGAGCTTGTTCAGAAAAATGGCTCATACGAGTACTTCAGTCCACTTGATGGCACCCCTTCAGGTGCAAACTCATTTAGCTGGACTGCTGCTCTTACTATAGACATGCTCTGCGACTAGCCAATAAACGAATGCGCAAGAAGAATAACACCGGTGATCGTAACTGCACCAAGTACAACCAATGCCGTTTGAATATCGAATGTAGTAGAATCTTTTCTATCTAATCGGATAGCTGGAATAATGTCACTTGCTGCAATATATATAAAGAACCCAGCCGTAAACCCAAGCAACCAAGGCATCACCGCATTATTTGATTGGCCAGTTACATAAAATAAAGTCGTGCCAACTGCTGTTACCAGTATTGCCACCCCGTGAACCTGAATAATCTTTCTGATAGACATACCCCGCTTCAATAGGTAGCCAGAATCTGCAATCTCTCTGGGGATTTCATGAAATGCGACTGCAATAGTCGTAATAATACCTGTTGCAGGACTAATTAAGAACGCTGCGGCTATTGCCGCACCATCTATGAAGTTATGAAGCCAGTTGCCGAATGCTGCCAAGAACGCCACCGGTTCGGTTTTGCCCACATGCACAGACTCGTCATGTTCAAAACCTTCTTGGCTATGATGGTGAAACCAGTGCAGGGACCCTTCTAGTACAAAAAAACCGATTACACCAATCAGTGCTGCAAGCAGTACATACAGCGGCTCATATTGCTCAACGCCTTCATGTAAAAAATCTATAAACGCTGCAGCAAGTAGTGCACCTGCTGCAAAAGGAGTCGCGTACTTAGTAAGTACCTTTATGAGTTTTTTATGGGTAAGGAACGCAATACTAGAAAAGAAGACGATAAAGTCCCCAATTAAAGATATAAGTAGCACATATATAAGTGGTGTTGTATTCATACTGCAAGTGTATAGCATCTATGCTTTAATTTGCAATAATGTCGCAATTTAGTATACTTTCTGTATAAACAAAGGGCCCTACAATGCAAGAAGAAATTATTAGCCTCCTAAAAACACAGGGTTTCAGTGCGACTAAAACACGCCTCGCGGTACTCCGCGCACTCCTCAAACTACAACCGGCAAGTATGAACGAACTCATTACTACCCTGCCCGATATGGACAGAGCAACCGTATACCGTACGGTTGATTTATTTATAGATCTCAATATTGCTAAAAAGGTCTTCACGGGTTTTAAATACCGAGTGGAACTTAGTGACAGTTTTCAAGAACACCACCACCACCTTTCATGCCTGCGCTGCGGTACTGTTATAGATGTGCGCACACCAGAAATTGAATATGCCATAGAACAAACTGCGCAGAGCAACGGCTTTAGGCCAATCCGTCACGATTTAGAAATTACTGGCTACTGCGCAAACTGCTCATAAAAATCACTACCGAAGAAAACTGAATCGTTCTGAAAAGATTTTCTTTTTTGGTAACCCCAGCGAGACTAACATCTTAGTGACCGCATCCATCATTACCGGGGGTCCACAAATAAATGCCTTACGTCCCAGTAAACCTGGTACGTGTACATCAATCATCTCTTTGGAGAGCCGACCCGCGACTATGTTTGGTTGTTTAAGATCACTCTCAGTAAAGTAGGTAACATCAGCATTATCAAACTGGCTTGCTACTGCGTCAATTTCACTCTTTAGCACTAAGTCATCAGCTGATTGAGCGGCATATAGAAGCGTGACAGTGCGACCGTTCCGGGCATATCGTTCGAATAGCGCAATCATTGGTGTAATACCGATACCACCAGCAACCAAGAGCACCTGGGGCTCGTCTTCAACCTGTT
>JBGSPG010000042.1:0-4570 GCA_041738725.1 Saccharimonadales bacterium (SeqCode) | reverse complement strand
ATAAAAAAACGAGCCTCTGCTTAACTGGCAGGAACTTCCCGGATGTTCTGCTACCAATTGTAGATATTGCTACAAATATGACTAAGCTTAAACACCACTTCGACGATAAGTTTTTAGCCAATAAGGGGATCGACTACTAATCGAAGGTGTCCATTCTTCGGAGTATCAGGTTTTTCGCCCACAAGTGGAGGACATTGACCATATAAACCAGCTGAGACATCTACGCCCGGTGCATCATCTTGCATCCTTGCCCTCATCGCCCTTGCAAGTAGGCAAAAGTCTGCATCCATAAACCTATCGTGGAGTCCCTCGAAGAGCTGTTCGTACTCTGCGACTATCCCATCATTATCTGTTGCGCGAGGCTCATATGCCGCAACTTCGCTATCGACAAACGTCTGAAACGCACCACATACAACACCATCGGGACCTTTGGCGGGGTCATAACACGGCATCTCTTCAAATGTAATAATCATAATTACATACATTGTACCATATTTGTCAAATGGATATCACGCTTGTGGTAGCTTTTATCAGATGTGATACAATTGTCGCCAGATGAGTGAGGAGTTACCACCACTATTTGAACTTCCGCCCGAGCCAAAAGCCGAGCGTACACTTGTAATACCTCAACCTGATATTGCACAAGCACGAATTAAGGCTGTATTCGCGGAAGCATGCGAGAGGGATACTACGAAAGGGATGTCGTGGTACTTTGATGTGAATAAACTGTGTGCTGAGATGGCAGAACAATCTGACCACGCTCACATCACACCGGTCCACGTAGCAGGAATTATTGCAGCGCTATCTCCTATGCGCTCATGGACTGACAACATCAATAAAGCTCGTGAGGCCATACAGACTGGTACAGCTCGGGGGCTTGGCCACACCGTAGATACTACTTCAATAATCTGGCATGGATTTGATCCTGAGGTAGTAATATCTCGTACAGGCAACAACCCGAAAGTACACGCCTTCTTCCGAAACATTGCATACCCGGAATCAAGTGAAGACGTCACCATCGATAGACATATGTGGAACCTACTTTTTGATGATCTTGGGGTGGTTGAAAAAGCAGCACTACGATTTAAGGGTCCTGAGTACCTCTGGGCTGCGGAACAATTTAGAATTGTCGCTAACCAGATTGATGTACTTCCTCACCAGCTACAGGCAACCGCCTGGCTTGCGTGGCGTAGAAAACACGGCATTGTAGACGCTAGCGATGATTCAGTCCAACTAGAGCTGAGTCTTTAGTAGATTCCAGTTACGAAAACGTCTAAATCAACCGAGTAAACTAGGTTGATCGTCGTTTAGAGCGACGGTCATTACGTCTGGCTCTGGTATCTCATCAACGAGCTCCGATAGAGCTAAGCGACCTGCCTCAATTCCGAGTCTAACAGCCTTTTGTAGCTCGTCTACCGAAAGGTCGTACTTCTGCTGAGTCAGGGCATCGAGACTATCATTCACCTGGGCGATACGATCAATTAGTTTAGGTGACCACTGTACCAATGTAGGCTGGCCACGAGATAGTCTACCGGCTTCTGAATCTAAATGGGTAACAATTTCACCAAGCGCCCCACGTAACATGGTTTTTGCTGCTGAAATAGCACTCCGATTAGATTTTTTGAGGTTCAGCTTCTCGGACTCGTTTCCAAGTGTCAGTTGCTCGTACTTTACGAGGGCGGCACACTTATCCCTGACATATTTAGAAACTTGTGACATTCGCATTTTTTGAAGTTTCTCAAAATGAGTAGTTGTAATAGATGTATCCCAGCTCTCGAGCTCTTCAGCAGTGAGATACGGTAATACATCTGATAAGAGCGCTTTACCGGCATCATACTGATATAGAAATTGCTGTAGCTCATCTTCGGTATATCTAGCACGAGCAAGATTATGTGCAAGTGCAACAGCTATTTGATGAAGTTCAACTGCAGCACCATAGCCGAAAAGCCCTTTTTCTACAGCTGATTTTACGTATGTCGGTAGTTCATTAAACCGATATGCCTTGGAAACTCGTTCTGATGGAATACCAAGATCGCGTGCACAGTCGGCAAAACTGTTATATTCGCCATTACTTATGCCTTCGCGCAGAATTGAACCAATAGCAATAGCATCTTCCCACGATTCTGGACGTTTATGAAAATTCTCTCTGTACTGAGTCTTAATCCCTTCACGGAATGTAAAATCGGTACCCTGCATAACATGGAAAACCACGTCTATCCGACTCACATCAATTTCGAGATCCTCAGCAGCCTGCCTAATCGCAAGTGTCCTGCGATGTCCGGCAACTACTAAAAGGTAGTACCTACCGTGGCTACCAGGGACAGAGGTAAGTTCATTTACAGTATGTTCCGTACCCCAAGTGCTATTGAGTTTTTCAAGGTATTCTCTCAGGTCATTTTTATGAAAATATCCGACAGTAATTGGCTGTATTAACTGAATCCGTTTTTCACCGTTATCATCCTCGGTGATCATTGCTTGCTTGAGTTCAGCGAGGTCATCGGGGTCATACTCCTGGCGTACCTGTGACACCATATTAATAAAATCGATAGGGGCAAGCAAGTCTTCTTTTGGACCAACCTCTACACGACCCTCGGGCGTTTCATCACTCAATAAGCGAACACAGTCCCAGTCTTCTGGCGCAATTTCTACCCTCCGCGTCAAAACACGTCTCCTTTTTTGTTTCCACCCTAATATAGTCAGTATAGACGACAGTTGATCAATTTGTAAACGTTAAATTATCATTAGCGATATAGTAAATACACACCTATACTAAGAAGTAATGGATGCCCGTGCAAAAAAGAAGCTAGTTAGAGTCTTAAGCTCAATTTTAGTTGGTCTTGTGCTTGTATTTGCCCAAAAGCAGGGGTGGCTTGGGTCTAATGGAACGCCAAATACCGGTGGTACTGTAGCGCCCGGAATGTATAGGGTTGTGAAGTTTGATGATGGCGATACGATTGCTGTAGACATGGAGGGCAGGACAGAAACTATCCGCTTTATAGGAGTAGACACACCAGAAACTCACGATCCCAGAAAGCCCGTGCAGTGCTTCGGAAAAACTGCCTCAAGTTTTACAAAAAACACGATCGGTACACAAAACGTACGGCTCGAGGCTGATAGCGAGAGCGGGAATAGAGATAGATATAATCGTCTTCTGAGGTTTGTCTATTTACCTGACGGCACACTCCTAAATCAAAAACTCGTGGCAGATGGCTACGGCTTTGCAATAACCGGCTTCCCGCACACTAAAATGGCTCAATTTGTTGATGCAGAAAAGGTCGCAATCGATGAAAAGCGCGGACTCTGGGGCTCATGCCAGATTGAAGTAGTCAAAGGCATCAACCGAACCGCTCCAGAGTAGTTTCAGACTATCGGTAACGGTCTCTACGCTTACGTGCATAAGCACCGTTAACCGCCAGTCGTAGCTTTTTTGCATTTTCAATAGCTGCAGTACCATCAACTTCGAATGCCTCAAGTATTTGTATAACTCTATCTCTATTGTATTCAGGGTAATAGTCAAGTATTTCACAGTCTGCTGCAGACAATAGCAGCTGCTTTAAAGTCCGGGCTTGTGTGTCAAAGTTTATACTAATCAAGAACTTTTCGTCAGGTCGGTTAAATTGTTCTATAGCCCCGGGATCCAACTTCGAAATACCACCATTAAGCACACCATAACCTTCAAGGATTTTTTCATAAATCTGACATTTGAGTGCATAGGAATCAATATCTTTCGTGTATTTAGTCAGTGCTTCCAGGTGATCTTCAAGTTTTGATTTAATCGCATGGAGTTGGAAAGTAGCGTCCGTGCTCTGTTCACTAGCTTGAGTATTCCAATATTTAATATTACCTAAAAAGCTAGCTACTTCTAGGTCCAGTTCCGCAAGTTCATGGACGACATCTATGTGTGCAATCGCGGTATAATCATCTGATTCTTGCTGCTCTCCACCAAGTCGTATCGACTGTTGAATTCCGTATGCAAATTGAGTTGCAATAAATAACTGCCTAGAGGTATCTAGAGCATAGGCTTCATCACGCTGTAGTTCCTCAGTATGATCAATATCTATTAAGTCTCTACCCAGAGCAACGGAAAAGAGTAACTGCGTATGTACATTGTCGTCATCATTTACGCGTAAAGCATGTGATTTATATGCTTTTTCGTAATGAGAACGGAGTGCAACCAAATCAATATGAGTTGAGCGTGCACCCGAAATTTGTATTCTGAGTAGCTCTAAAATATCATCAATCCTTATTAAAGAAGTCCTCTTGCTTATAAGCCTATCAGAGCGAACATACTTGTCGAGAACCTCACTACATTCGTCAAAGTTTAGAAACTCAAACGAACTATTTTTAACTATTGGAATTACAACGTCAGACTGACTCGCAACTAATTTTTTAAAATATTGGGCTGACTTTTCATCACCCGACTTCACTAGTAGGGTAGCAGCAAGAAAAGCCGGTATATATTCTGCTGTCTGGTGCTGTATATTACTTTTTCTGGTTTTAGAATCAGTTTCATCATAATAACCAAATCTGTCTGAACTGTAAGCAGCCTTATGCCTAGCTGCTGACGCTT
>JBGSPG010000022.1:0-41599 GCA_041738725.1 Saccharimonadales bacterium (SeqCode) | reverse complement strand
GCCGTAATCCTGATGGCATTTTTTGTGCAAGACCCTGGTGATATGTTCAAACTCTATGTCGCACTGACTGCATTCACCCTAACCTTATTTGTTATCGGCTTTGGATCAGGAAAATAGGTTACACCGTGGCTGCAAGCGCTCACGCAAAACAAATAAAACTAATTAAACGGTACCGGACCAAAACCGTGCTCGGCGTTGGTGTAAAAGCATATGCTCTGCACCGCAAAAACATGGACGCAGAAATGCATAACCTTATATGTGATGAATTTACCGCACTCGGTGGCGTCTATATTAAGTTTTTACAAGGTGTTCTGCTTAAAAGTACCATGATGAAGAACTGGCGCAGTCCAAATAGGCTCAACATTTTTGAAAACCTGGAGTCTGAACCACTTAACATTCAAGAAATCCTACAGACAGAACTTGGACCGACTAAAATTAAACAAGTAACTGCGATCAGCCCCGAGCCGTTTGCAGCAGGTAGTTTTGGCCAAGTTTACTACGGTCAACACGTAGATGGTACGCAAATAGTTATAAAAGTACTCCGGCCAATGATTAGAGAAACGCTTGCCTTCGACCTGAAGTTGCTTGGTATATTTATGAAGACTTCGCTCGGCAAGGTGCGTAATATGCAGCTCGATATAAAGCAGGCGGTAGAAGATTTTAAGCGAGCTACACTTCGTGAAACTGACTACATTGAAGAGGCCCGGTTTGCGAATGAGTTATACGAGGCATACAAAGATCACCCAGATTTTATTATTCCTAAAACCTATACTGAACTCTGTACACCAGATATAATTGTACAAGAATACTTGCCTGGAATTTCTGTAGCTCACCTGATAAAGCTTCGTGAACAAGGTATAGATATTAAACAGTATGTGCGGGAGCAACTGAACTCTGATATGGATGAGCAGCTCACCATTGCTGGGGTAGAACTTATTTACGGTATATTTGCACTGCCTCGTATTCAAGGTGATCCACACCCAGGAAATGTAAAACTGCTTCCAAACAACAAAATTGGAATGATAGATTTTGGTATTTCCGCTCAGAGTCCAAAAGAAAAGGCGGCTTTTTATGCCGTACTTGTTGAATATGCCAAGGTTATGCGCGGCGAAATGGACATTCCAGCACTATTCGGTCAGTTTCTACGCTTCTTTGTAAGTGATTTATACCGTGCGCTTAAAAAAATCACCTCCATGCTTCCTGGTGACGATGCGTCTAACGATTTGACGCGGCAAATGGGGAGAGTCGCAGAAAAAAACTTTAAGAGTGGTATGAACCAAGACGAGCTTGAAAATATAATTGAAAATGGCAATATCTTGACCATGATGAACCAAGTTGTGAACAAAGGAAACCGATTCGGACTTGTTATGAAGATTACCGATAGTGAAATGCTGCGTGCAGCCCAAAGCTACATAACACTGGTTGATAGCGTTGGTGGTAAAACTACGGTAATTCCAAAGATGCTAGATATTGCGCTAGCTCGGGTCGCTAACGACTTTCCGGAATACACGCAGGACACCACCCAGCTCCCGACGGTAAACCGTGCTATGGAGACTATAAGTAAGTGGCTTGAGCGCGTTGCAGACAAAGACCCGGCCCTGTTCCAGACATTCATTAATAAAATGAACGCTGCGCAGCCACAAGCTGCCAAGGCGGCTACTAAGAATCTTGTAAAAGAAGTACCGGCCTCTGATTCTGACAAAGAATCGAAAGACTAGCGAATATTTGACGATTGTGATATAATAATAACATGTTTAAAGACGTAATCTTATTTGTAAAATACCCCTACACAGCCGGCATAATTGCTACTATGTGGATAGGTACTGCAATTTTACTCGGAATCAGCTCAGAGCTTGATGTCATTAATGTTATGATCATCAACTTGTTTGCAAGCTGCATTATCGCCATACTCGGCTTCCGCGGTGGCCAAGACGTCTAAGACGCTAACTGAAACGCCAATCAGTAGTAGTCATTCCTGTACTCGATCGTAGCCGAGCATAAACTCCATCAGGAATCTTTATAGTATAGATCAGAGATTCCTGCCTTACACCTTCACCTAGGCTTCGGGGCACAGGTCACAGGAATGACAGGATACTTATTCTGCTATTGTAACGATAGATTTGAAGGTGACTTCTCTATTTTGATTACTTATTCTATATGGCTGTGTTCGAGAAAACTTAAGTGGCTTATCGTCTTTTGTTACGGCAAACACAAGCGATGCGTTTGACTGAGCACCCGGATCTAATTTAGTTACATCAAACTTACCTTCATAGTCAGCGAGTGTGACGGGAACTACCTCAGCATCAGTTGAGTCAGTCAAACGGAATGGCGTGTTGTTCACATCCATAGTTTTAGATTTTGTTCCGTTACCAATCTGGAAGTTAACTTTCACAAGTTCTTTCGTTTCATCAGCCTTGTATTCTGGGTCATCTGTTTTGTAGTTCCGCTCGATATTATTCACTCGAAGCACAAAACCGTCACTCGCCGTAAGGACCTCACTTATTGCGCCTTCAAGTGTCTCGTCTTTAGTATAGTCTGGGTCTTTAGGTTCGCTCAGATCTAACTCTTCGGGTTTTTCGGAAGTACCTGAATCCTTGTCTTCTTCTTGAAGTGCGGCTTGTTCTGCTTGGTATTTAGCATCAGCTTCGGTTCTTCCGGCAGTTTTACCTGCAGTGAAACCTACGAAGTATGCACCTACGCCGACACCGACAAATACGAGTATCATTACAATGATGAGGATAATCTTCTTACCCTTGCCACCACCCTGAGCAGAAGCGGCTTGCATCGGCTGAGGATCAAGTATTGAATCTATTTGATTCATCTGTGGCATAACTGGAGCTGGAGTAGGCTGCATCATCGGTTGTGGTGCATTGGGATCTGTCATTGGAACAGAGGCAAAGCCTTGCATCTGGGCTACATTTGGGTCTACAAATGTAGGCTGTTGTGGATTCGTATCAAGCCGAGGCCCTTCTGGTTGGGGTGGAGTCGCTACGCCAAAATTATCCATGTAAAAATTATTCCTTATTTAATCTATACAGATATTGTAACAAAATTGTTATGCTTATCCAAACAAGATTATAAGATTGAAATTAACGATCGGCGTATGCTACTTTGCGTATTCAGTCGCGCGAGTTTCACGGATGACATTCACCTTAATAGTACCCGGGTACTGCATGGTGCTTTCTATTTTATTGGCAATGTCACGAGCAAGCTTAATAGCACTTAAATCATCAATTTTTTCTGGCATAACCATAATTCTTATTTCACGCCCAGCAGAAATTGCGTAAGCTTTGTCTATTCCTGGGAATCCCATTGCAACGTTCTCAAGCTCACGCATACGTTCCGCAAAGTTTTCTGCGCTGATGTTGCGCGCACCTGGCCGAGCTGCTGAAAGAGCGTCTACAACACGTACAACGAGTGCTTCTGGTGTAGTTGCCTCTACGTCATCGTGGTGAGCTTCAATAGCGTGCGAGATTGCCTCACTCATGCCGTACTTACGAGCCATCTCTGCACTAATGTGGTGGTGCTTACCTTCAATTTTATGAGTCAGCGCCTTACCAACATCGTGGAGCAACGCTGCAACCTTCACGGTTTTAACATCGGCACCAATTTCTTCTGCAATCAGCGCACCAATTTGAGCCATTTCAGTACTGTGCTTCAGTACGTTCTGACCGTAACTGGTACGAAACTTAAGTTCACCGAGCAGGCGCATCATTTCTTTTGGTACCAGCCCGACTACACCAATTTCTCTAACTGCGTCTTCTCCGGCACGGTCGATATCTTTATCTATCTGCTTCTGTGCCTTTTCTACAACCTCTTCAATACGTCCTGGATGAACACGACCATCTTTTAGGAGTGTTTCCATTGCAACTCTGGCAACCTGCCGACGGATAGGATCAAAGCAAGAAAGAATAATCATACCTGGTGTGTCGTCTACTAAAATATCGACACCGGTTGCGCGCTGTAGGGCTTGAATATTCCGACCCTCTTTACCAATAATGCGACCCTTCATCTCTTCGTCTTCAAGACGAACTGCTGTTACTGTTTTTTCAGCAGTAACTTCGCTGGCCATTCGTTCCATTGCCTGAGTAAGAATCACTTGGGCGTTTTCTTCAGCAGTTTCTACTGCTTCATTCTGGAGCTTAGCAATCAAACCTTCCATATCATGCTTGATATCTCGTTCGGTCATTTGCATGAGTTTGTCGGCAGCATCTGCTTTAGAGAGTTTGGCAATTTTCTCTAACTTTTCCTGAGCTGAGGTACGAATCGCGCGTACCTCATTTTTAAGATCTTCAAGCTCAGATTCATTGGCACGAAGTTTTTCTGTTCGCTTGTCTATATCATCAAACTTTTTATCGAGTGACTCTTCTCGATTAAGTAGTCTGTTCTCGACTTCTTTTAACTCTCTACGCCTGGAGTCGTCAGCCTTCTTGGCATCTTCCGCAACCTTGACTGCATCCTTCTTGGCATCGAGCACCATCTGTTCTGATGTCTTTTTTGCTTTTTCTAGCTCTTTTGAGGCCTTTTCAGCAGCAGAACCGATCTTCTTTTTTGTGCTTACTGTTGCTCCACCAAAACCAACAGTTAACCCTGCGATCGCAGCGAGTATCACAAATACTTCCATGTTGTATCCTTCCTACGCACGACAACGACCAATACAGATCTAAGTGAACTTATTTAGGTAAATCGTTGAGCGTGTCGGGCGTATGTATTATTCAGTAAATCTAGCAGTTACGGGCGCTTTTTCAGTAAAAGTGCCGACACTACATTTAGTTTACAGTAATACGTAGGGTTTTGGAATTACAAAAATTAAGAACGAGTATTTTTTTTGCGCAGGGTAATAATACCGAGGCCTATAGCAGCACCTACGGTACCACCGATTGCGAAAACAAGTGTATTTTGGGCAAGTTTACTTGGCGCTGGAGCAACACCGGTTTCAGGAACACCTGCTGTAGTGGTTGGTGTTGACGTTGGGGTAGTCGTCTCGCTAACAGTAACTTCAGGCACGTCCTGAGCAAATGCAATTGCAGGCGTGAATACTAATGATGCGGTGATGATGAATGACGCGAGTAGGTTGCTAATTTTTTTCATGGTGTATTTTTTCCGTTTATGCTTATGATTTTAGCGTGTATAGATCCCGATTGCAAGTATTTACTTTAAACTACTTTCTGGGCTGTGTGATATGGGCATCGCTGCCATACAGCGGCGTTACTATGCTCTGCAGCGCATTCGGCAGTGCTTCTATACCATCACTCAGCCAGTCATCACCTTCTGAACCCACGATCTTAATCTGACCAGCGTAGGCCAGTGTGTTCGCAACCGTAATACCTATTCTCAGGCCGGTGAATGAACCCGGGCCGCGGTAGACGATAATTCCATCCAATTCATTCACAGCCACATTATAAGTAGACAGGAGTACCTCAATTTTAGAAATCAGCGTATCTGAAAGTTCACGATGCGCATGCCACTTGTGAGAATCAACAATAGCGCTGTCTTCAACCAGGTACAGCTCTGCCTCTGGTTTGTCTGTTCTGAGTCCAAGTATCATTTTATCCCCTTATAAACGTATATAAATTCTTTAGTATATTGAAATGTTACGGTACGTTCATCTTCAGATTCGGTCGTAATTGTTATCAGAATTTTATTCGGCGGTAGTACATCATGGACGGTAGCGCCCCATTCAACAATAGTAACAACATTTTCGTCTCCAATAACTTCTGCTAGCTCGTCTGCAACTATTCCCGGATTATCTAACCGGTAAAAATCAAAATGAAATATCTGCTTACCATCAGAACGAGAATACGTATTGCAGATAGTAAAACTAGGGCTCGATACAGGGTCCACCGATCCAAACCCCTCGGCAATGCCACGTACCAAACTAGTTTTACCGCCACCTAGATCACTCGTAAGTTCAATAACTTCACCACCACGCAAATTTTCACCTAGCTTTTTGCCGAGCTGTATAGTTTCATCGAGATTACGTGTTTGTAGAGTAGCTTCTTCCATGAATGCTAGTATAGCAAGCTTGGTTACAAGGAAGAACTACTCGGTGAAAGGATTGTTCCTATTTGTAGGTAGCTCAGCACCAGGAGCAGTTACGTTACTATCACGTAATTCTTCGATTTTTTCAATTGCATCTTGATCGAAAGTCACACTCTTCACTTGGTCCGTCTTCTCAGTAAAATAACCTTCATCCACTGGGAGATTACTCAATGTGTTAATTCTTAGTATTACACCCATAAGTAGTAGTAGAACGACGGTTGCGATTACGAATGCCTCATGGGTATGGAATAGCTTTGTGACCTTATAGCGATACATATTTATCCGCTGGTTCATTGTTTTACCTTTTCTACCGCAGCCTGCTTGGCATACAGGTTCATAGAAACCGTGACCTGGTTAAGTAATTGCCTGTCGTTCGGATCGGGTTTTAAATTAATATTTGTAACCTGCATTTTACGCCTGTTGTTCTCTACTGATTCTAGAAAATCAAGGATGTTTTGATATTTTGAACCCGAATTAAACTGAACGGTAATGGGTACAACTTCTACGCCTTTTGGAATGGCCACCTTAGACTTTGACTTACTCGTTCCTGCAGCAGTTTTTGGTACCTCCACGAATGCAATCTGTTCTATACCCAGACTAGATCTGAGCGCGAATTGTGATATTTCTGCAACAATTGCTGATTGTTCCTTCTCAGCTGGTAGCACCTTATTGGCGAGATCATTAACATAACTAAGTGAATCAACCTTCACCTTTGTCTTCTGATATGTTGAAAGTTGCTTCTCATTCACCTGCACCTGCGCCTTCAGCCGAGCAGTCTCATTTGCAACCGTAACCACTTGCTTATCACCTAAGTAGAGTATCGCAATTGCAGCAATAATAAGCAGGGCCAACGCTACTTTTAGTAATTTATTAAGTAGTCGCGGTGTCATTATTGACCCACCTTCGTACTTGCGGGTGTTTGGTTCTGCTTGAAGTACGCATTAATAACTGTTGTGAACTTATACTGACTGTCTGCTATCTGGGATGCTGTAGCTGGAGCTAATGTAGTTGGTGAGCTTGTTGATTCATCTTGTTCAACCTGATCGATTGTTTTTATTTCTGCGCTCTTAAACAATTCTGAACTCTGTAAATTTTTTAAAAGTATAGCTGCCTTTGCCTCTGAGTCTACCTGTGCGCTAATGACAAGCGGTGATTTAAAATCTTCAATAGAAAATTGAAGACCCGTAAGTACTGCACCCTGTGGCATTAACCCGCCAATTTGGACTAGCATGTCTGAGAACGGCACATCTCTGGAAAACAAGCCTGCGATCGTATTCACCGTACTGGAGAGTTGCTCGGCTTGCTTCTGTACCGGCTCAAGTTCTGCAATCTTTTTTTGATCTGCCTCAACTACAAGCTGAACATTAGACTGCTGGACATTCATGAAATAATACCCTGCCGTCAGTGCAGTAATTATTACGAGTAGCGCAAGTAGTACTAGTTCTATATACCTCCGGAGTAGTGTATTGCTTCTTGCGATACGAATGTTTGCGAGTTGCTGGGGCGGTAATAAATTGATCATAACCCGAACACCTCTTTATCTGAAGCCACGGCAGAGCCTGCACAGGTTAGGAATCGTGGTAGATCTGCCGATTCGGGTGGTTCCAAATTGCCAAATGTGATGTGCCCACCCCAAGGTGAAGACAGTCTTGTTGCAATATGAGTCGCATTTGTTAGGTAATCACCAAAGCCTGGCATATTAGCGCCACCACCGACAATCAAAATCTGTGATATTTCACTACCGGGCTTAATTCGCTCTTGATGGAAACGAACCATTTTTTCAATTTCTTTTATAACCTTATCCAGTATTGGCGATACTGCTGTGAGAATCTTTTTTTGCTGCGCACCAGCACCCAGACCCTGCGTGACTTTAATGTGATGGGCTTTTGCGGGGGATACATGCAGTGCCTTAGCAATCGCGTCAGTTAAGCTATTACCGCCTTCATCCACCGTACCAGTCACACGGAGTGTTTCATCTAATATACCGATATCTATGGCGTTCCCGCCGACATCAAGAATAATATAAGGGTTATTAGACTCCAGGTCTTCGTACAGCATACAAAGCTGTGCATCAGCACGAATATTAGTTTGTATGAGCGCAAGATCTAAGTTGAGAAGCTCACAAACTGCTGAATATGAATCTACGATTGCCTTCGGGACCGCCACCATCCGTATGAGTAAATTATTTGGATCACCGATATCAATAGTCTCAAAGTCGTAATACAAATTCTTAGGTGCAACAGGAACGGATTGTTCAACTTCAAGTTGAACCGCATCGGCCAGTTCCTTTTTTGACATTAACGGCAGAGTGAGTACTCTGGTGAACACGTGTGAAACCGGTACACTCATAACAACACGATTTGTAGTTAATGTACCGTTCATATGATCAGCGAGCAGTTCATCAATCAGCTTAGCGGCACCAGGTATATTGCTAATAACGCCGTCTTTCATCATTTTTTCGTCAGTGCTAATGCTACCATATGCCCTAACGTGAGCATGTTTACCACTCGATTCAAGCTGCATCACCTTTACAGCCTGCGACCCAATGTCGAGACCAAATACAGGCTTCTTATGATAGAACAATGGCGTCTTCATCTTGTACTAAGCATAACTGTTTTCAGCTCTGATCGCAACTAATTACTACGGAGCTATAATAATCTCTCGCCATTCTAAAATGTCGTATGTACTCGTAACCGGAAAGCTTGGTGGTGGTCTGTAACGTAAGTTTTCATCATACTTAGTTTCGTTATTCTTAAAACCGCTCCAGCAAGCAGTACTGTTGCTGCCGCAACGGATCCACGACCAGGTCCATTGTTCGTTCGACGCTATTGAGCCAAAAAACTTGAGCGTCTGGTTTGTGTTTATATAGCCTGGTGTATTGTTACCGTTGTAGTTGTACTGCGGTCGAAACTGTACCCTACCAGATTGTGCAATCATGGCTGCATGTACTGTTAGGGGTATGGGCACATAGGGTGCAATATCGACGTCGTTTTCTGCTATCAACCCAATCACATCGTTACCGTTATACTGATCTTGATAGGCCAGCTTATCGGCGACAGTAATAGTTGTCGAGCCACTCGTGGCTAATCGAGCCGAGGCAATGGTAACCCTGCCATTAAACCCACCCGACTCAGAAAGTACCCATACATTATCTTCAACAAAGATAACTCCATTGGCCGGAATTGCGATATTATTTGCAATTACCGTGCTACTGAGTGCAGCGCTGTAATTTGCTCGATCATCTCGTTCATTTGTAACGGAGCGCAAACTGTAAGTGCCGTTCGTATTTAGAATTATTAGGTAGCCACTATTTATAGAAAAGTTATTTGTACGTGCTGGAATATACGATCCAGTTCGGGCTGGCCTCGCACTACAAGCATTTGAAGCCTGGTTGTTAGTTGCGTTCTTTTTGAGCTGGCACAGATCCGCAGTCACCTTATTGAAATCGACGCTTGCAACGGGGTACCGCCAACTCGCCTTTGACCGCGTGTTACAGTTTGGTGTTGAAACTGAAGTATTACACCAGACACCCGACTGACTAGTACCGGAACCTGGGCCGCTTGTAGAAGATGGAATATATGTTGTATTCGCGCTTGTTACATCACTATTATTGGGACCGTCCATCTTTACGCCCGCATTCGAATGCACGGGGCCGTCGGCGGTCTCAGTAGAGCCGAACCAAAGCTCTGAGTTACCGACAACTGCATAAGTACTAAAAGATGGTGCGCCGATTTTAGCTTCCACCGTACGCGTAGTATTTAACAGGTTACTCGACTTGCCAATTGACCTGACGGTCACCAAATTAGATCCCGTAGTATCGGGTTGTATGTATAATGTGAAGGTCCCTCTTTCTACACCGTTCGCGTCTCTATAGGTGCGTACATAGGGCCCATACCCAAGGTTTGGGTCTGGAGTTGCTGGAGTTGTGTTTCCGTCTTTGTAATCGGTGGGGCTATGGCTAATATGCCATAGATAGTAATTAATACCCGCCTCGGCAATGTTGAGTGACATTTGTTTTGATTGAGTTCGAGCAGCATCACCAAGTGTATTATTAATAACATCGCCCAGGCCAATCAGTAACACGCTAAAAGTAACTATAACCACCAGTAGTGCGGGTATAATAAATCCTTCATTTTGATTTAGGCGCAGCTTCATAAATTAGTCTTTCTGTTTCGTAGTGAGATTGATGTTTTTATTTCAAACGGACTTGAATACCCTGCAACGGTACTGCCCTTAAGATGCAGCCCAATGCCTTTAATGTCTTTATACGTATCAGTTGTGAATGTGGCAGGCTGGTTAGCCGTGTCGAGGTATGTAAATATAGCAACCGTACCGTCTATGTTTTCAGCAATAGTTGTAACGCGCTCACTTGCACTGTTATAGACATAATTCGGTGCGGTACCGCTTGCAGGAATAACACTAACCTTAATACTATTACTTGATCCGTCAAAATAGTACCGGACCCGCGAAAGAGTAGTATCCCGTGGGGTAAAGTACGCGTATCCTGTAATATCGGTGGGTTCGGCAGTGGAAATTGTAGTCAGGCCCCGTAGTACCCGGGCGATGCGTTGACTTGCACTACTAAGTGTATTAACACGAACGGTATTTTGCTGCAGCTGAATATACGACTTGTAATTATCGCTGAAAAAATTAGCAAATAAGATCGCTACAATTGAAAGTAAACTAATTACGATGACCATTTCAGAAATGGTGAAGCCTACTTGATTCCGGCTACGGCGTGACATTAAAACCTCCGAGTGTACCAGGTAGTAGTCCATCCTGCATTACCGTACCGCTACCTGTAGTAACAACGAGCTCCCACGCGCCGGTTTTACCGGTTAAGTCGAAGGATCTTCTAATTGAACTCGCCGAATCAGTACCAATAAGTGTACCTGGGACTTGAACGGCAGACTGTCGCATAAAAACTACTGCGCCTATGAGGTTTGAGCCATTAATAATTACCTCAACCTCGCCGAGTGTACCACTTGCCGAAGATATACTACTTGGGCTCGTGCTTGATACCCGCGGGAACGAAGATGAGCTTGTAGTGGTGAGGACGACTGTCTGCATCGGTAGTGTACCGTTTTGGTTAATAACTCCGGCGTCTACTGTAAACGGTTGCCAAGATTGAGACCCATACATTGCCTGAGCCGAGACGAGGTATCTTCCTGGCGAACAAAGACTGCTTGTGTAGCAAACCTGATACTGCCCAGGTGTTAGGTTATTAAACAAGTATTCTCCACTTATGTTTGTCGTGACTCCTGTCTGTGTGTAACCATAGCTTTGGTCAGCAACGCTTGTATATAACTTTACCCCACCGCGAATAGAGAATGAACTGCCGGAAATCGGATTGCCCGAAGTATCGACTATGCGTATCAGCAAGCTATCCGTAGCAGTTCGATCTATCTTCATTGTTGAACTCGTAACCTGCTGTGATATAACGCTTATATTTGGGTATGTCGGCAATAAGCTACCGGATACCGGTATGGTAGATAGACTGCTGTACCCCGATTTCGATACCGATACAATATAGTCCTTACCACTATCGGGAGTTACGTCTAAGAACAGTGCCACACCATTTACATCTGTATTAATCGTTTGGTTAATATTTGGGGTTACCGTGGTATTCACAACAGTAACCTGAGCGTCACCAATAACCTGACCCGTGGAGTCTACAACGGAAACAACTATTGCCCCAGTGCCTCCGCCAGTCTCTGCCACCCGAGCCGCAATCTGGGTGCTCACCCTGGAGGCTTCTTTATTCGAGTTCTTCTCCTTTACGAATACGTCAATAATTTTGTAGTCTCTCGGATTAGCGTCAACAGGAGTACCTGTTTTTATGGGCCCGTTTCTACAAAGATAACTTTGTGCACTTGGATAGATAAGACAGCCGTCAAATGCGTCATCTGCGTAATTGATGGCTGTCGTAACGACGAACGTATACGGCCCAACCGTACGTTCTTTTGTTGGAGGCAGTTTTGCTCCAGTTGTATTAATCGCACCGCCCTGAGTTGCCAATTGATCATATGGAAGTGACCGGAGGTACTCTAACTGCTCGGTTGCAAGTGAAAGTCCTGCGGACTTCATTCGTGCTGTTGCCGCAGATCCTACCATAATAAAGTACGTACCCATGACACCGAGCGAAAAGGTTATTAAAATAACCATTGAAACCACCAGTTCGGCAATTGTAAACCCATCCTCCTTCATCGTTCGAAATTTATTCATAGTGCTTGTGTCTATAATACCATCTACCAAGCCAGATACACTAGTTATAAAAAGAGCCACTGAGTGGCTCTTTTTATAACTAGATGTACTCGTAATTACGGAGTAACTGAGATATCTGTATCAGCGGTATCACCGTTCCAGTAAGTCTTTGCTGCTGTAAGTGTAAATGTAGTACAGTCATCAGCTGCAGTTGTACAACCAGTTGGTTCTGCTGCGTAGCCATAAGCTGCTGCACTGAACTCTGTTGATGTTGTAGCACCACCGTTACCTGCTAGGTATGAAACTACACCAGCTTTATCTTCTGGGTAAGAGTTGTTTTCAGAGAAGTATTCACCAAGTTTAGATTTAACTTGTGAAACTGTTGACTGAGCTTTGCTCTTTTTTGCTTTGTTCTGTGCGCTTGAGAAAGACACAAAACCAATTGTTGCCAAGATACCAATGATCACAATAACGATCAAAAGTTCTACGATTGTGAAACCTTGTGAACCTAATTTAGTTCTTTTCATATTTTGCCCACCCTCCTTAGGTGTATTGGTATTTTTTCGGCGAACAGCTTAAGCTGTTCTGTCCTGTACATGATTATTGCTTATGCTTATATACTTGTCAACAGGTAAATAACAGATCAGCGTGAAACCTGTGTAAAACTTTTACCACTACTGAATGTTATTAGAGATGTTACTGATAGGCCCGAACACACTAGCCGCAATCACTCCGACAATACTTCCAAGAACAACAATCATGATGGGCTCTAAAATTGATGACAATGCTCCAACAAATGTGTCTACCTCTTCTTCATAAAATTCAGCAACTTTTATAAGAATCTGATCTGTCTGGCCAGTCTCTTCACCAACAGCAAGCATCTGGCTAACCAGAGGAGGGAAATGCTTACTTTTTTCAAGCTGTGTGGACAGTTGTTCTCCCGACTGTATTGCCTTGGCACTATCGAGTAACTCTTTTTCTATAACTGCGTTGCCAATGGCGCCAGCAGTAGTATTAATCGCCTGAACTATTGAAACCCCAGCTCCCATTAGGGAAGAAAAGGTTCTGGCAAAACGTGCAATAGCTACTTTTGTATTAAGAGTCTTAATTATTGGCGTCCGAAGTAAAACCGAATGCCAAACATACCTACCTTTAGGTGTACTTGTGTACTTTTTAAAGCCCACTATAAATATTGGAAGGCCAACCAAAAGTGCAAGTAAAAAACTCGGTGACTTTAATATTACACTAATACTGAGAAGCACTTTTGTGTAAATCGGCAGCGAATCCTTTGTACCACCAAGGCTGACAATAATATCACCAATCTTCGGCACAATTGTTGTCATCAAGAAGAAGAACGCAACGAATGTAATGAACGAGATGACTGCCGGGTACGTCATGGCACTTTTAATTTTGCCGCGTATGGCTGCATCTTTTTCTTGCTGGACTGCAAGTCTATTTAATACCTCGTCCAAAATACCACCTTCTTCACCAGCTTTAACCATATTCACATAAATTGGTGAGAATGTTTTTGGATACACCTCTAGGGCATCGCCAAGCGAAGACCCAGCCTCGACCTTCTTAACAATCACCCCTAGCTGCTTCTTTAAGACTTGGTTCTCAGACTGCATCTGTAATGTACTGAGCGAGCGTACCAGCGGAACACCTGCATTAACAAGTGTTGCCAGCTGCCTAGTGAAAATAACCAGGTCTTTAACTTTTACCTTACTACCTATAGACATCGAGCCAAGCCCCGCGCCTTTACGAGCAGGACGTACCGAGAGTGGATGAAGGCCTAATTTGCGGACAGCCTCTAGCGCAGCAGCCTGATCATCGGCTTCAATAGTACCCTTCTCGCTTTCGCCATTCTTTTTTGTCGCAACATAGCTAAATTGACTCATATGCTAATCCTATTCTCTCGTTACCCTCAAAATTTCTTCAACTGTTGTTTCACCACGGAGTGCTTTTATAAGCCCATCCATCTGCATAGTAACCATACCCGCCTTAATGCATTCATCTTGAATAACATCACTCGTTGTATTGCCCATAATTAAGTGTTGAATATCAACAGTGTTTTCAAGCACCTCGTAAATACCGATACGCCCTTTGTATCCATTACCATTACAGGCATCGCATCCTTTTTCGCTGGCGTGCCAGAGTCGAGTAATCTTTTTACCGTCTGTTGCAAGATCAGTATCTTTTTTACCAACGCCATGAGATTGTGCAACTTTTTCTAAATCATTAATCTTCTTTAAGTCTTCAGCGGATCCGACACCAAACATCTTACTGATTTCTTCTAGCTCTTCGTGATTTGGAACATACGAAATGCGGCATTCAGGACAGGCATGCCGCACAAGTCGCTGACCGATAACGGCTCGTACTGTTGAGGCGATTAAGAACGGCTCTATACCCATATCGAGAAGGCGCGGTAGACATGTGGCTGCATTATTTGTATGCAGGGTTGAGAACACCAAGTGTCCGGTAAGTGCGGCCTGGACGCCCATGTCTGCGGTCTCACCATCACGGATCTCACCCACCATAATAATATTTGGATCTTGACGAAGCAGCGCCCGAAGCCCGGATGCAAATGTCATCCCAGCTTTTACGTTAACCTGTGTCTGATTTGCCCCGAGAATTCGATACTCAATCGGATCTTCGACAGTAGAAATATTAACCGTGTGATTATTTAGGAGTGAGAGAACGCTAAACAGGGTAGTCGACTTACCGGAGCCAGTTGGGCCTGTAACCAGCACCATACCATGTGGCTGAATAATAGCGTTGTTGATAGTGTTAAGTGATGTGCCCCAGAACCCAAGCGCCTCCATAGAGAGTGCCTTGTTGGATTCATCGAGCAAGCGAATTACTACCTTTTCGCCATCAGCGATCGGTAATGTTGAAATACGCAGGGCAAACATTTTGCCCGCCTGTGTTATTTTGAATCTTCCGTCCTGTGGGATTCGCCGTTCATCAATTTTAAGATTTGCTAAAATTTTAATACGGCTTGTCAGAGCTGCCTGGACCTTTTTAGGTAACTTGTCTGCCTCTTTAAGTACGCCATCAACACGGTAGCGAATTTGAACATATTCTTCTCGTGGTTCTATATGTATATCAGATGCACCAGACTTAATTGCATACTCGATTAAAAGTGTCACTGTCTGTGCAATCGGCGAATCTTCAGCAAGATCTTCCTCGCTTACTTCAACCTGCTCGCCTTCACCGTCGACATCGTCTGCCATTACTTTCGTAAGTTCGCCGCTCATGTCACCACGATATAGTTCTAGCGCTGAACTAATATTTTGTTTTGTCGCGAGGTACAGCGTAGGTTTTGCTTTTAGTTGCTTCTGCAAAAAATCTACCGCCTCGACATCGTCTGGATCTTCCATTGCAAGCTTATAGATGCCGTCTTTTTCGCCGAATACAATAGCCTTATATCGTCGAGCAATTCGCTCAGGAATGAGCTTTAGGTACTCTGGATCTATCTTAGTTGTTTCAATTTGGACATAGGGTATATCAATAACATCTGAATACCATAAATCAAGCTCTTCTTCAGTAACCACGCCACGCTTAATAGCAATGTCTTGAAGCGTCTTTTTCTGCTGAACACTTACTGCAGAAAGCTTTGTAAGGTCGGCTTCTGAAAGCTTCTTATGGTCCAGCAATAACTGCTTTGTAGTTTTATCAACAATCTTCATTACGTATTAGTATACCAAAACATAAGCATTTAGGTTGTATATTCATTATAGGCGTGAGTGATATACTACATACATGCTTGTGTTACATAGTTCTTTATATAATTCTCCGATTATGAGTCTGCAGAGTGGTAGCCAGCTTGGTACACTTCTTGATCCAATTATTGACCCACGTAAGCTGCAGGTTATTGCGTTTCATGTTGGTGGGCCGCGCATTCATGAAGAGAGTGTGCTACATACAACTGATATTCGAGAAATTGGACCACTCGGGATAATAATCAACGATGCGGATGAAATTATGCCCTTAGATGGTAGCCTGATTCGCCTGCAAGAAGTAATAAATATGCGTTTTACACTCGTTGATAAGGTCGTAGTAGATGATACTCGTAAAAAACTCGGGAAAGTCTCGGAATACACACTGGAGACCGATGGTTTCACTATTCAAAAAATACATGTTGCTCAATCAATAATGAAGAACATTACTAGCTCGAGTTTAATTATTAACCGTTCGCAGATTATGGAAATTACCGATAAAGAAATTATCGTTCGTTCGGCAACAGTTCAGCAACCAACCGGGCTTGGTCAAATGCTTAACCCGTTTCGAAAAACCTCTGGATCCCTTAGCTCTGACGCGAGCCTACATCAGAAACGTTGAAAATTTCCGCCGCTTTAAGTAACTCTTTACGCGCGGTTTTGTACTGTTTTATCGCGTCACTTAGTTCAGTTGTATCGAGGCTGCCAGGTTGACCCTCGGAGGCCACGAGCTCTTCAGTAAGCACGCAAATAATTTGATCAAGTCAGCCAGCGCACCACGTAGTTCGCAGTCAAGCCTAGAAGCTTCTTGCTCTATCTGAAGTTCGAGCGTGATCTTTGGGGCACCCTCCTTGCTACTCATCATCCATCCCCTCTAGCACTGCCTTAACATCACTATACGTGAAACCCTGACGAACCAAATAGGGGATAAGCTTTGCATCATCTTGATACCGACTTAACTTCCGCTTTTTTTCAACTAAAAGCCTCAGGTTATCTCGTTCATCAATGTCTTCATTTTGCAATACTGTCGCAATTATTTCTTGGTCAACACCTTTTGCTTGTAGCTCTTGTTGCATTCTTCTCGTACTCGATTTTTTTGTAAACTGTCGTGATTGCACCCAGGCGCGAGCGAACGCCTCGTCGTTTATGTACTTTTTTTCGTTTAAGCGTTCCAGGACTCTTTCAATTACCTGGCTAACCTGGGTTTTATTAACCTCACGTTTTTGAATAACTCTATTCCCCGCTTTATCCATAAATACTTTTGGCTTTGGATACATAAACGTCCGTGTTAAGTAATCGCGAATCTCTTTTTCAGAACGTGGTCTGATTAGAATGTAGTTTAATGTCCGTTCGTACGCCTTACCAAACTGAGATTCTTGCTGAAGTTCTTCTAGTTCTACTAGTGTAAACTCCCTACCAATACGCAGCCCGGATCCCGCCAATTGATACTCATTTAAAGAAAATGAGTAGGTCTCATCAATATAGATCGAATACCGATCTGGCCGCTTTACCTGCTGAGAAATCTTAGTAATCTTCATTGTAAACTTACAATACCAGCCACCATTACAATTGACCACACTAGATCGACTAGTATTCCTTGAGGTTTTTCGTACCACTGTATTTTGGAGTGAAACCGTGAGATCCAGTCATATTTTTTATAGTCACCATGCTCACCTCTGAGCCCATAATAGAGCCACGCCAAATCTGGAGACATCGCCGCAAAACCACAGACTGCAAGCAGTACTGGGTCTGCAACCCCTATGTATATAAGAAACACTGCGATACAAAGAGCAACAAGTCCATCTATTACTAACCAGTAATACATTTTTTTACTGCCAAACTTCATACCAAGCCCAAAATGAGGTAGGGCGTCACACACAAAATGACTCGCGAAGGCAAGCGGTATAGCCAGAAGCGGCTGCCTCACAAGCGTTGCAATTAATGCACCAGTTACTGCGTGACCAGTAGTCGTCATTACTGCTCTATTATTCAGCAGCCTTCGCAGCTGCGGCAGCCTTCACTTTTGTAATGATCTCTTCTAAAACTTTTGGATTTTCCTGCAAGTAGCGCTTCGAGGCTTCGCGGCCTTGGCCAATTTTGGCATCGTTGTAATCGAACCACGCGCCGGCCTTACCAACTATTCCGTATAGGACACCTAGGTCTACCGCATCACCCGTTTTAGAAATTCCTTCGTTATACATAATGTCGAATTCGGCAATTCTAAATGGGGGAGCAACCTTATTTTTAACAACCTTGACCTTGGTTCTGTTGCCGACAATGTTATCACCATCTTTAATCTGCCCTATTCGGCGAATATCAATACGAACGGATGAATAAAACTTCAACGCGTTACCACCCGTTGTAGTTTCTGGGTTACCAAACATGACACCTATCTTCATGCGAATCTGGTTAATAAAGATGACTGTACACTGACTCTTATTTATAATACCCGTTAGTTTTCTAAGCGCCTGGCTCATTAAGCGTGCCTGAAGCCCCATGTGGCTATCGCCCATTTCTCCTTCGATCTCTGCCTGTGGAGTCAGTGCTGCAACTGAATCTACCACTACTAGATCAACCGCGTTCGAGCGCACGAGTGTTTCACAGATTTCTAGGGCCTGCTCACCGTTATCTGGTTGAGATACAAATAAATTTTCGGTATCTACACCAAGCCGCTTGGCGTACTGAGGGTCGAGTGCATGCTCTGCATCTATAAAAGCTGCTGTGCCACCCTGTCTTTGAATTTCAGCAATCGCATGAAGCGTGAGAGTAGTTTTACCACTCGATTCTGGACCATATACTTCTATAATTCGCCCTTTCGGAAAACCACCGCCGAGTGCTAGATCAACTGAAAGTGCACCAGAACTAAAGAGTTCAACATCAGAAGCGTGAGATTCACCCAACTTCATAATTGCCCCATCACCAAATTGTTTGGTGATCTGTTCCATTGCAAGCCCAAGCGCCTTTTGCTTACCGGTCAGTTCCTTTTGATTACCAGATTTTTCTACTACTTCCGATTTTTTTGTAGTCTTAGTACTTGATTTTACCATTACTGCCCTCACTTTCAGTGATTATCCACCCTCATCATGTACTATTATAACTACTCAGCAGTTTGCTACAATAGGAGTATATGAAAAAACAATCACTCACTTCAGGCGGTTTCACAATTATTGAACTAATGGTGTGCATAGTTGCACTCTCTGCAGTCACCGTATTGGCGCTGACTAACATCCGCGGGGTACGTGCAGAGCAAAGAGACGCTACCCGTAAAAGTGATGTCAACTCTGTGTATTACCAACTCGAGGCATTTCATGAAAAGAATGGCCACTACCCCCAAGCTATTAGTGTCGCAATTCTAAAAGGTATCGATCCCGAAAGTCTCAAAGACAGTAACGGGAATGCAATTGGTCAAACAGATAGTTTGTATGTGTATACTCCGACCGGATGCACAGAGGCAAAATGTAAGAGCTTCACCCTTGCAACAGAACTCGAAAAAGAAGCACCATTTATAAAACTCAGCCTAATACGCTAAGTCTCAATTACGCGCCGTATTCGGCGATAGATCCTTCATGCGCCTGAATAGTGTGATTCGCAAATTCATACGGTTTACTTACCCAGGTAAGAGTATAGTTATTCTGCTCACCGGCAGTCTCTATGGTAATTGTACCTGCCTTAAATATTCTATTGATAATTGTCGGCTGAGAGACGTTTACGTCTTCAACCTCTGCAATGTTTAGCTGAGAAACTTCCCGAGCAAACAAACTATGGTACTGAATTAGTACTACCTTCTGGTTTGTTAGTATGATCCGACTTTTACCGTACACATAAGCTGATAGCATCCCGCCAATAACACTTCCTGACATCACTAGTATTCCAGCCAAGCCCAAAAAGGTGGCTGCGGATTCGCTCAGTCCCATTCCCAGTACTGCTTCAGGGTCTACCATCACCGCACCCATAAATGTCATCACGAGCATCACAACAAAAATAGTTACTGCATATATTAGATACATCCCAAATGGGTGGCGCAGCGCTTGTTCTAAAATTATTTCGCTTGGGTCGTGTTCGAACAAATACAAAAACTCTTTGGGAACACCCGCCCTATCTTCAGTTTTTCCCGATGCATCTTCACGATAGTTTGGCGTGACACCGGTAAGCTCGGCTTGTGGCTCCGTTGAATTAGTAGAGGCATTCGGTCTTCCGAGTGCAACGCGAGCAACATCTTTAATTCGTTTTACTGCTTGGTTGTCTGTGCTTTTTACCATGTTGGTATTATAGCAATGATTCTTGAATGTCAGAATCTGATATTTTTACTTTGCCAAGATGTTCATACGCACGTGGTGTAACCTTGCGGCCGCGAGGTGTCCGTTCTAAGAACCCGATTTGAAGCAAGTACGGCTCAAAAAAATCTTCTATCGTTGAACGTTCATCACCCGTAATCGCAGCTAGCGTCTCAACACCAACGGGGCCACCATTATGATTGTTAATTATTGTTTCGAGTAGCCTTCTGTCTGCTGGATCAAGCCCAATGTGATCTATCTCTAGCAGTGTCAGTGCATGATCTGCAATCACCGTATCAATAATACCGTCACCGTTAATGTCTGCGTAATCTCTCGTTCGCTTCAGAAGCCTATTGGCAATACGTGGCGTCAGGCGTGCCCTTGTAGCAAGTTCTTTTGTGGCGCCAGGTTGAATCTTCACTTTTAAAATGTCTGCTGAACGGGATATAATCTGTTCAATTTCTTGCTCGGTATAAAACTCTAGACGGTGCATAATACCAAATCTATCTCGAAGTGGTGCGGCCAAATCACCCATGCGAGTAGTTGCACCGATAATCGTAAACTTTGGTAAATCTAAACGCAGGCTCTTCGCTGTTGGGCCCTTGCCAAGCATAATGTCTAATTTAAAATCTTCCATTGCGGCGTAGAGCACCTCTTCAATTGTAGTACTGAGCCGGTGGATCTCATCTATAAATAAAATGTCACCGTCTTGCAGGCTAGTCAGCAGACTTGCGAGATCAGCTGCTCGTGATATTGCCGGACCGCTCGTGATACGAATCTGCGCACCCATTTCGTTCGCAATCACGCTAGCCATTGTGGTTTTACCAAGGCCGGGAGGCCCATACAAAAGCACATGGTCTACTGGTTCACCGCGCATCTTGGCCGCATCAATCGCCAGCTTTAAGTTCTTCTTTAGTCTCTCTTGCCCGATATAGTTAGCAAAATCCTTCGGCCGAAGCGTGTTTTCAAACCGCTCTTCAACCTGATCAACCTCATCTACAGTAGTGTTAACAATTCTGTCTATCGCCATATTATTTCCTCAGACTCCATAGTATAAAAAACGGGTACTTTCTCAGCCTGTTGTATGTACTGCTATCAACTCTCTGCATGTCTTTAATCGGTAGTGGATCAACACATTGTTCAATCGTAAACCCTGAGTCTGTTATATAGCGCACCATATTAGAGAATGTTTGCGTGTATGTGGTTACTCTTAGGTTTTCTGTCAGGGGCATATAGAGTGGTGTTACGCCCCCAGTCTCAATATGAATATAATCACCAAACTGCCTGCTCTCGCCAGACTTGAGATACTTCACTTTACCAATCAAGCTTCCTTCTTGCATTTCGTCTTTAAAATATTCTTTTGCACTATCAATTGGATGTCCACATGAGAACACATACCTTCCTCCTGGCTTTAGTGCTCGCCGTGCTTCTTTAAGTGCAGTAGTCCAGTCAGCAAGATAATGAATTGCCAAACTAGAATACGTTAGATCAAATGTCTCATCTTCAAAGTCCAGAGACTCCATGTCCATAACTTTAAATACAATATCCGGGAACTTCTTCTTTGCTATTGTTATCAGACCCTCTGATATATCTACTCCGACTACTTTTTTTGCACCTTGATCTACAAACCACTGGGTATCGACTCCGCTGCCGCATCCAATACTCAGAATTGTTTTACCCTTCACGTCACCTACCAAAGTGTGCATTGATGGCTTCTCATAGTATGAGTGGTAAATAGACTCGTCAGGGTTCGACACATGAGAGTCATACTCATCGGCACCAGCATTATATGCTGCGACAGTTTTTTTGTCAGTACTCACGCGTTACCACCCTTCAACGCAAGTTTGATACGATCTTCAACTGAAAGTAGGGGATCTATAGTTGAAAGTACGGCTGAGGCATCATACTCGCTGTACCCTAAAGAAACGAGTGCCTGAAGTGCCTCGTCGTGCTGATTAATCCCCGCTCTGTTTATAAGCTGTTCGGCGCCGTCACCTACTGGCGCACCCATTTTGTCTCTTAGCTCTACAACTATCTGTTCGGCTGCACGTTTACCAACACCTTTTGCTGTTTGCAGTAACTTAACATCACCCTGTGCAATTGCGGCGCGTACTGAACCGAGCTGACCAATATCAACCACTGCGAGTGCAACTTTAGGACCTACATTTTTTACCCCAAGAAGTTGTATAAAAAGTTGTTTTGTTTCTTTTGAGATAAATCCATACAAATCGTGTGCATCTTCTTTAATGTGCTCATATATATACAGTTTTGCTTCTGTACCGGTATGAAGCACACCAAAATCTGAAAGTGTTACAACTACCCCGTAACCAACGCCGTGACATTCAATAACAATGTTATTGTTTTTTTCGGTTACCAAGCCGTGAAGTGTTGCGATCATACTGTAAGTATACTCGAGTTACAAAGAACTGGCACTGTTCAGATTATATTTTGAGTGAGGTAAAAGTAATTTTATCTGCCAGAAGTGTAGCTGTGGCTACAATGAGGAAAGAAAAATTAGTTTTTACCGCTCAAATTTTGTCTGAGATTGGCGGATCTTCGTGAGTCGAGTATCACCATCTCGGAGTTTAAACTCATCCGTAAGCTCATTAACACAACAACGGCGTTCACTGTAGGCTACCCTACCCTGCAATCATTAAGGAAAGCGAAGTCATTACTTCTGAAAGTACTTTACGTCGATGTTGCTTCTCTTTCGTCTTCACAAAACTTTGTAAGTAATTGTGAAATTCTTCTGTTTCTGGGGCGTCTTTAAGATGTTCGGGCATGATGCTCGTTCCTTTCGTGTTTGTTTTATTGTTTACTCTTTTATACTAGCAGAAAAGCTTATGTTTGTCAATACTTTTTACAATAAATCAAGTAAAGTGTTTACGGGGCAAATGTCAGGGCGGCTGCAAGAGCATCTGCGCAGTCGTCTGGCTGGGGTACTTCGGTCAGTTTTAGCTGTAACATTACCATTGCTTGGACCTGCTTTTTATCTGCACTACCCGTTCCGGTGAGTGCCTGTTTGATCTGTGGTGGGGTGTATTCTACAATTTTAAGGCCTGCCTGCTGAGCAGCCAGAACTATTACCCCGCGTGCATGACTCACGCTAATAGCCGTAGTAACGTTACGGCCAAAAAATAGTTGCTCGATAGACATTACCTCAGGCTTATTAAGGGCAATTATTTCTGTGATTTCGTTATATATAGTCAGTAATCGCTCTTCAAGTGGCTGATGGGCTGGTGTCCGAATCACCCCTGCATCAACCATAGTCTTCTTCTGGCCGACTGCGTCTATAACCCCAAAACCGACAATTCCTGTGCCTGGATCAATCCCCAGAATACGCATAATCACTCACAATATCTGTTAGTTCTTTGTGGATTTTTCCGTTACTGACAATTGCTCCATTGATTGGTACATCGTAACGCTGCTCGTGGCCAGATAAGTTTGTAACTGTACCGCCGGCCTCTTCAACTATAAGTTTAATTGCGGCGATATCATGAGTTGAGGTGTAGGGGAAGGTGAAGCCATCTGCAAAGCCTTGCGCAACTAACATTCCTTTAAACACACCGCCAGAAAGGTGAAAAAGCCTATTGCCTTCTGAGCGAATCTTTAAAATTGATTCTGGGCTATCTGTTGGATACGGCTTGTGCATTGGGTCTGACGTACTTACTATTCGAGCCTCCTGCCCCCATTTTCTGTCACTAACAGAAATCTGCTGACCGTTCAAAGTAGCACCTTCTCCTTTTACTGCCGTAAATAACTCATCTGTCCACGGGTTGTAGGTAACGGCAATGAGTACCGTGCCGTCTTGCACCAAAGCAAGTGAAAACATACTGTGTGGACTGTGTAGAATATACGAGACCGTTCCGTCTATTGGATCACACACCCAAAGTATTTTACGTCCAGATTCGTAACTTTCTTCTTCACCGAGTACGCCGTGTTCAGGAAACGTCATTTTAACGTGTTCGATTAATAGCGTATTAATAGTTTTATCTGCAATGGTAACTGGGGTGTTATCACTCTTACGTTCGACCTCTTGATCGATCTGAGAGTACTTACGCATAATTGCGCCGGCCTCACGAGCCATCATCAACCCAAATTCTTTATATTCTGTCAGTGTTTTTGCAGTCATCATCTACTAGTATACCTGGTAAACCCTCCGTAAATAATAAACTGACACGAATGTGCCAGTTTATACTACTACTATCTGCCTACTAATCAGGTGGCCTCCCCTTTATAAAATGAGTCCTGAGCTTGGTAAACCCAGATTTAATATCAGACCTATATTCGTATATTCCATAGCCGAGAGCGGCCACAAGTACCGCTCCGGCAATTCCTGGTCCGATTCTAATTGACCCACCCGATTCTGTTTGCGATGCTAATTGTGCGGGATTTTTTAACGTTGAGACTTTGCGACAACGGTTAGTTTCTGGGCTACGCTCGGAGCCAGGCTCGCAGGCTTTTAGAGTACTCGCAGCGGCAATTTTACGACAGCGGTTTGTAGAAAGGTTCCGTTCTTCACCCGCACCGCACGGTGCAAGCGAGGCGACCGCATTCGTCACTTTGCGGCAACGGTTAGTTTCTGGACTTCGATATTGGCCTTCATCACATGCAGTTAGTGCTGCTGATGCAGCCTCGATAGAGCGGCATCTATTGGTTTCCAGGCTTCTATATTTACCTTCGGGGCATGGTGACAAGACCGCAACGGTTGTAGTAGCGTTTACTGCTGGATCTTCGACGGCGGCAAGGCTATGTTGGTTTTCTAACTGTGGTGTGGCGACATTTGTAATCTCCCAGCCAGACGAAAACAGCGACATTGAATCACCTTCATACATATTGGAATATGAAACCACGTCTTCCCTCTGGTCAGTCATAAACGTAACTGAACCGCTCGCGTTAGTTAACTTATCGGCAGAATAGACAACGTAGTAACCCTTTGCTGAAACTGTGTCTGCATCGGTGAATACTTGGATGAGCTGAGAGCTTTTACTCGAACGTAACTGACACGCACCAAGGGATGCAGCTTGATCTGAAGGATTATAGAGTTCTATAAATTCACCGCCATCAGCCTCGAGCCCTATCGGATCTGAAAATACTTCGTTAACGACTATTTGGTTTGAACAGACTGGTGCAATTACGACAAGGGTACAACTACCATCTGGATTAATTACATATCCATCGGGAACCGTGATATCAATCTCTGGCGTAGCAGGACAGGCGTCTGTAGCCGGAGACTCTTCAGTATATTTTGTGTTTATAGAATCTTTGGTAACTGGTGCCAGCTCCCAACCAGATTCAAATATTGACCACGACTGTGTATCTAAGGCGCCCGAACCATATGAGACTTCTTCTATAACAACTGGCACACCGGCTTGAATCTGAGCTAACTGCACAATCTCACCGCTATTAAGTAAACTGAAACTTGTAATAAAGGCCTTATACCCACCTGCCGGAATACTTCCAGTAAGTAGCATGACCTTCGTTTTATCTTTAATCTGCAATTGATAGCCTGAAACATCTAAATCTGTTGTTGAATTGTTGAATAACTCTATAAATTCAAAACCCGACTCAGATGAGCCGGGTGCGTTTGGGTAGATTTCATTAACTGTTGGAGGTGCGATTACTGTAGCTGTGGCGTAGACACGGGCAGGTGATAGTAGCACTAGGCTACAAAGAAATACCAGCGCAACGACCCACCGCGTAGCTGTTTGCATACGCTCATTCTGCTACTACAATGCGCAAATAGCAAGCCTATTATAAAAACTGCTAAACCTTAAATTCAAGACCGATCTGTTTACCTGCTTGGACTACCCATTCATGCAACCGTGTAAGTTGTAGTGACATTACTTGTCTTTCGGTTTCATCGAGCTCAACCTGCTTTTCTATTGAATCAAGGTACCCAAGAATGCGTGAAATATCTGCATCGTGTTTGTTAAGTTTGATATGTACTTGTTCAAACTCACCAGCCACTTGCTGCATGAAGCCTTTCATAATTCCAGAGAGTTCATCTACAGCACTATTGATTTTGACATCTATTTTATTCGAGAGGTCATCAATCTTGCCTGAAAGCTCTGTATTAAGAGCGTTAAGATCATTTTTAGTTGCTGCTGTAGTCATACCAAAATTATAGCACGCTACACGATATCAAAGTTGCTATGCACGCTTGAAACATCGTCGATTTCATCGAGGGCATCCATTATGTTATTAATTTTACGCTCTACTTCTGAATCTGATATTTCAATGATGTTATTAGGTACATATTGCAGTTCGGCATCAATAATTTCAATTCCTGCATCCTTCAAAGCCTGGCGTACAAGAGCAAGCTCTTTTGCGATAGTATAAACAATAATTTCACCTTCTTCTTCGACGGCGTCTTCGGCACCAGAATCTAAAACTGCTAGTAGCGCATCTTCGCCACTCGCCTTCACGCGAATCACACCCTTACGTGTAAACTGAAATGCAACACTGCCAGGGTCTGCCATTGTGCCACCATTTTTTGTTAGTGCAGTGCGAACTTCTGGATACGTTCTGTTTTTGTTGTCGGTTGCAGCCTCTACAATAATACCGATTCCACCCGGGCCGTATGCCTCGTATAAAACCTCTTCAAGTGCAGCATTATTTTTATCTTTTGCTCTGTCGATTGCACGTTGAATATTTGCAAGCGGCATATTTGCTGCCTTGCCTTTTTCAATTGCAAGTGCAAGGGTTGAGTTTGTGTCTGGATCAGTGCCGGCTTTTGCGGCAACGGCAATTTGGTTACCAATTTTAGTAAAAACTGCGCCACGCTTAGCATCAGTTGCTTCTTTCTGCCGCTTAATGGTAGACCATTTGCTGTGTCCAGACATATCTTTTCCTTGCGTTATTACCTAATGATTGTCTCTATTATAACAGATTCCAATCTATTGCTGCTTCATGTCCACGTGCAACACGCCTTCTATAAACAACCCATCCCAGAATGATGGCAAGAGCCATGACTAGGTACAACATAACGACTTGGTATATTGAAAGCTTAATCGTTCGCTGAGCCCATGGTGCACTACTTAGTTTTTGCACTACCCAGACTGTAAGTGTCATAATTATTCGTGCAGGAACGGCTACCCACAGCGCAAGGGCAGGTGCAAACATACCAACCACACCAGTAACGAATACCAGCAACATTGAAACTGGGATAAATGGAATTACTATCATATTAGCGAGTGGCGATATGACGGAAATGCGCCCAAAAATATATGCAATATACGGCACAGTTAGTAGTTGTGCAGAAAGTGTTTCTAAAAGAATTAGTAGCAAAAAGTTTTTTGCATACCGTGGTCCAAGAAAGAACAGTATGAGTGGTGCAACCAATAGAACTCCAGTGAAGGCTAGGAACGATAGGTACCAGCCAACATCGCCCCAAATATAGAGTGGGTTTGCAAAACCCGTCAGTGCTGCGCCGAGTAGAATTATTATCAGCGGCTGAAATGAACGTCCGTAATACCAAGCCAGCAAACTAAAGCCCGAGATAATTGCAGCACGCATAATACTTGGACTCCACCCAGTTACAACTAAAAAACCGGCGATTAATAACACGGAGAATAAGACAGTTTGGTATGCAGATACCTTCTCGAACAGGCGTTTTACAAACTGAACAATTATCGTCAGATTATAACCGCTCACCGCAACAATATGCGTTAGCCCAATAGCAGAGAGTGCTACTGCAAATTCGGGCGGTAAAGCCGTGCGTACACCTACAAGGTATCCAAGCCCAAGACTTGCTTGCGGCTCTGGCAAGCTAGAGTAAATAGCAGTGAAAAACCGCGCTCGCAGTGATTCTGCAACGCTGGTGTTATTTTTTAGTATCGTAACTTGACCGTAACTTATTGAACCTTGGCGACTAGTCCCGAGGGTTTTTCTGAGTGTACCGCGGACCTCTACGCTATCTCCACGACTGATACCAGTTGCACTCAGTGCACGAACCCTAACCCTGCCAGGCAGCGAGGACTCGTCAATACTGACATTATTAATATGAAATTCTGTTAGCTTATTTTTATCATATCCGGCATCATCAGAGACCCTCCCTTGCAGAACAACAGGTTCACCGAAGTACTGACTGTAAACTGAAACTCGCTGCGCATACTGCTGACCCCTAATTAGACCCAGACAACAACCGCTAACTAAGCAGAGTAAAAGTATAGTGTGCCATCTGCGAACTTTATATGTAACCAAAAGTAGAACAACAATAACAACCAGGACTACGGAAAGTGATACTTGGGTGAATCTTCCTACGTACAATCCGACGCAAATACCAAGTAACCCGGCGCCAATCCAGGTAGGACGAGTTGGCATAAAAGTGGCCCACCTCTTCATGGCCTAATACTAGCAGAGTTATTATTACATACTAGATTTATTCTTCACTAACAAAAATTCTTTGAGCTGAGCGAATGGCTTAATATTGCTATACTGTAGCATTATGAAGATGAATAGAGAATACATACAGAGCGCACTTTTTGGATTTAACGATGCCCTGGTTTCTACTACCGGGGTTATTGTTGGTGTAAGTACCGGTACGAGCAATAAAGAAATTGTACTGCTTGCTGGCTTCGTGACCATATTAGTCGAAGCTCTTTCTATGGGGTCCGGTCAATACCTCAGCTCAAAATCTGTACACCAAATGGCAAACAGCAAACACTTTAAAGTCTCAATAACAAGTGGCCTTATAATGTTCGTATCATACTTTTTAGCTGGCCTCGTACCACTCTTACCTATCATCCTCTTCCCAATAGAATATTCACGAGAAGTTGCGATCGTCGCAGCAATGGTTGGCCTATTCTTACTCGGCTATTTTAAAGGTAAGTTCGTAAAGGTATCGCCAATTAGAAGTGCGCTAGAAATTGTTGTTATTGGTGGGCTTGCTACAGGTATCGGAATAGTAGTTGGTAACGCGCTCGCAATTTAAAACTACTTGATACAGTGTTGAATAACTTTTATGAGCAGGTCTTCAGGAATAGGTTTTTCGACAGTGAACTGAATTGTACCTTTTGAAGTTTTGAATGCTTCAAGATCTTTTTTAAGTGCTTCGACTGGTTCAGATCCAGGGAATACACTCATATGATTTTTGAAAGCTGACATACCTATTACATATTTACCGCGAAGTTTAAATACTGGCATACCGTAATTAATAGTTTCTTCCGCGGCTGGAACCACCTTTTTAACTATTTCTCTGACACGTTCGAGTGCAGCTTGTCGTGGTTTATCCACAGTTACTAAATATTCGTCTATAGCTGACATACCTATATATTACAGATAGAAATGGGTGATGTCGATAGCAATTTTTGTTAGTTTTAATACAAATTAAGTCGGAATTTGTAAGTTTATATGGAAAAGACTTGCGTACATATTGTAACGAGTGTTACACTACTTATTGTAACGAACGTTACATAAATTATGACGCAAGATACTCGACACACTATTTTAAAAAAATCTAAGCAGCTCTTTGCTGTAAATGGATATGAAGGTTTTTCAATACGGACCCTCGCAAAAGAATCTGGTATTGGAATATCTAGTATCTACCACTTCTTTAGCGATAAAGACGAGATATTGAAAGATATTTTCGATACTACTAGCAAGGAGCTAGGTGTGCAAAGAGCACTATTGCCTGAAAGTGACTCAGCTTCAGAAATGCTGATGAGCCGCGTAGTATTTCAGTTTAACCACATCGAAGACGTCGTTTATCTACTTAAGTACTACCTGCACTTCAGACCAAACTACCTAAAGCTTGAAAGTGGTTATATTCCAAATAAAGGATACCTGCACGTAGAAGAAGTTTTGCGGTTTGGTGTAGACAGCGGAGAATTTTATATAGAACAATCTGAAATAGAAAAGCAGGCGAAGGTTATTGCACATGCAATCAATGGTTTTCTACTGGAATACTACCCGGAGACACCCAAAGGATCCGAGCTGGTAGACGTTACTAAATCTATACACAGTTTTTTAATACGGAGTCTAACAAACAAGGAGGTGGCAATGAAGTAGGAGGGTAATTTACTTTTGGCAGCGCATAATAAATTATAAAGGAGTAATCATGGAAAGTAATAAATCAACAGGAATAATTGTAGGTCTCATTGCAGTATTAGTTATTGGTGGTGGAATCTTCTGGGCAGTAAACCGAGATAATTCAAGCGAAACTGACATGGCGAACCAATCACAACAAATGAACCAGACCGAGAAGAAAGTATCTAAATCGATTGTTGTAGTTGCATCAGACACACCTGCTCTGTCTACTTTAGTTACTGCTGTTAAGGCGGCAAGCTTAGTAGATACACTTCAGGGGAAAGGGCCGTACACTGTTTTCGCACCAACAAATGAAGCCTTTGCGGCGCTACCAGCTGGTACACTCGATTCCCTACTGAAGCCCGAAAATGTCGAGCAATTAAAATCAGTACTAACCTATCATGTTGTACCCGGAAAAATCCTGGCTCAAGATCTTAAGGACGGACAAGTAATAACTACTGTTCAGGGCGGGACACTCACGGTCTCAATTACGGACGGTATGGTTTACCTAACTGATGCCAAAGGTAATAAAGTAACGGTAGAAAAAGCCGACGTTAACGCAGATAACGGTGTTGTACACGTAATTGGTGGCGTACTGCTTCCTAGCTAACAAGTAATAGCAACCTTAAATAGCCCGGCCTGCGAGACCGGGCTATTTTTTATATTTGATTGATCTGTTCTATCAGTCTTTTTTAGTTATCACCAAGTTTTATGAATACCGCATCTGCGGCTTTATGTACCACCGTTACACAGAGGACTATAAATAAGATTCCGAAGAATCCATTTATATTTATATAATTACCAAATATGATATCTATTACCCATATAAAAACAAACTTAGAAAGAAACATAATCAACCAGACACTAAAAAACATCAATAATTTATACAATGCCCCGGTACGTCCTTTTAGTGCTGTCACGATCTTGCCCTTAAGCACAAACGCCAAATAGGTTAAAACCTCGAGTACAATCGAAGCCAAGAAAATAGTCGAGAAGCTTTTTGCATACACAATAGACGTGTAATCATTAAAAAAACCGAGTATGACTGCATAAATTAGTGTCCCGACAAACAATTCTTTAAAAAGTAGCTGTTTGGCGTTGAATTTTTTTGAGGGAGTATTCATAAAATGAGTATACCAACTAACCAATGAGCTTGCTATTCACTTAGGCGATAGTGTACATATTTTCAGTACAGCTATGCTAATTTCTCGAAATGCTGGTAATCGGGGTCGTCGGCCCAGCTAGCACCCCAAACCCATCCCAAGTCTGTAAAATGCTGCACCAAACTACTTCCCGCCAATATCGTCCCGGGAACTGTTTGGTCATACGAGGCATGTGCAGGAAATACCTTTTCACCAGGAAAGTATGGGTTTAGCAGTGGGTTTATATCTATTGCTCTGCCTGCAGCATGATTTGAAATTTCATTGGTGTTCCTTACGTTTCGATAGTTAAAAGCTGACGTATTATTTGCTGAAGTTGAAGCAGTATCGTCCCACCCGAACCTCTCGTCTGCAATTGGAATAGCTGACTGTGTAGGAAATCGTTCAGCCAACATAATATTAAAAGCAGTTTTAATGTCTTCTACGAGATCTTTGTGTGCAACAATTTGACCGATGTGTATCCGACCATCAAACGAATAGTAGTGAACGTTGAACAATTCGAGCTCAGCGATAACTTCGGGCGGGCATACAGAATCAGGATTTTGGCGAAGCGCCTCTTCCACAGTTAATGATGAATCTACGATTAATTCTTGACTGTTGTTTGTCTTCATAAGTCGCCTAATAATATCAGAAAAGACACTTTCACGTCTTTCTAAAATGGCCGGTACTGGAGGGCCATTTAGACGCTATTACAAATATAGTCAGGAATTCTATCTCATTGATTGCCTAGAACTGCTAGGGCTAGTGCCACACAATGCTTGCAAAAAATATCATGGTTCTTAGGATTGCCAGTGCAATGCCACGAGAGGCCTTCTTTTGTTACAAACAAGTAAGCCCGGCGACGCGAACCGCCACCTTCTATAACTGCTCCATCAAGTCCCCCTACCCACGCCTCCACTTCTAGCGGTTCATTGCTTATAAACTCGACCGCACCACGAATATAAATGGCTTGTCCATATTTGAAATTGGAAGGTAGTGATAATCTTTGTATTTCAGTCAGGTTTAATAGTTCGACTAAAACTTGCATGACTTGATTGTATCAAAAACAGAGGCCTATTACCTCTGTTTAAACATAACCGGTATTGGAGGTCCACAGTGAATGATATCGCAACCTTTATCTACTACGATAAAAATCCTCCTTTTTATCTTCTGGTTCGTTAAATATATTGTAATCTATAAGTATTTCTTCTCCTCTAGGAATGTCGCTTAGGGCATAATAGCCATCGCTTCGTTGCTCTGCGTTAGGGCAGCTAGAGTGATTAAGATACCACACGGTCTCAATGTTCTCAAAATCAGCAGGACATAGGTATTTGCCATCATCTCGAGCAATACATAAAGATAGAAATTTCCTCGGTATATCATTCTCAGAACGAACGATACCTATAGTAGTATTTTTTGGTTTGAACGCTAAGTAGTCTCCTGCTTTTATGCAGTGAGTAGCAAATACACCTGATCCAGAGGCAGGGATTCCAGAAGGCTTAATTACAAATGATTCTGCATTAGTAGGCATTGTTTAATATTAACAAAAAACTCCTCAGAAAGAGAAGTTTAAGCATAAGCGTATTGGAGGGCCATGATGAAGATTATTGCAACGCTAGCTTAGATGGCGTTCTCAATAGTTTTTATATAGTTTTCGTCTGTTACGTCGTGACCACTCTGTGGGGCAGTAACAAGCGTATTATTGACTATGGTTTGACTGGCAACAAGTGCTCTATTGCCTATCAGTGGATATTTCACTGCCTCAGCTTCACCAACCACAATCAGTGTTTTGCATTTAATACTTTTTGCTAACTCATTGAAGTCCAGTTGCCTAAATGCATCAGCTCGACGGTGACCAATGTTATTAAGCCAGGATTTCTTCATATGTGGCATGTCGTCAGAAAAATACGGAGAAAAGGAAAATAGCCAGAGTTCGGAGGGATTTTCCTTAACAGCCGACATGAATGCTGTCATTGATCCGTATGAAAAACCAGCAAGTATTGTCTGGGTTGGGTCATGTTTTTTGTATTCTTTGTCTAGCTCCATAACCCAGTCCTTTATGGTGGTTCTTGCCCACCTTATAGGCACGAATTTGACTTTATAACCTTTACTGGCGATAGCCTTAAGGGTGCTTTTATAGTCGCGTGTGTTGATATCTTCTTGGAATCCTGGAATGAATAGAACTGTTTTCATGACTTAGAGTATATCAAAAACAGAGGTTAATTACCTCTGTTTTAACGTAAGCGTGTTGGAGGGCCACTCCTTCGCAATAGCTTCGGTGCGCAGGCAGCCGGGACTTGGTCACACTAGCGCGACCCCAGAATTTACATACTGCCAACAAGTGGTCAATCTGTAAGATTCTCTTGCAAAATGCCACTGGCTTTTTTCACCCACGACACCCTGGAGTGTCTCGGGTAAAAATCTCGGCAAACCTTACCACGAAAAAACCGTCCAAAAGGACGGTTCATTCGTGGAGGGCCATCGTAGATGCTATCGGAACTAGAATTGCAGCCGCTTAGTCTGTTTGGTCTTTGCTCGCCAAGTAGTAAGCGAGTGTATTGGATGCCGTATCATCCAACGAGCTGATGTTGCGACAATCATTGATGGCAGAAACTCAACTTGCCCGCCACTCTTGGTTATGAGAATTGCCAACTCCATATCTTCGGCGTACATACTATCGTCATTACTTACTCTGCCTTTTACTTTATCCCATAGACTTTTTGATAGAGCAAAATTACCACCAATTAAGGTTTCATGACCAAGCATCTTCTTAGTGAGTCCCTGATGGACGCCTAACCTGAGTGGTAAGAACTCTTTAAGGTACACTGGACCGCCTACAGCATTATCTTGGAGATCTTCTTGTTGATAATATTCACGTATACTATCAAGCCAATCCTCACCAATAATCGTATCGGCATCTGTTCGAGCAATAATGGGGTTCTTGGCTGAATTAAATCCTTTATTGCGAGCATAGCTTATACCCTGTTTTCCTTCATACAGGACAATTGCACCACATTGTTTAGCTAGCTTTGTTGTAGCATCGATTGAGTTGTTATCAACTACAATAAGCTCATCACCATCTTTAAGTTGAGGCCGGATAGCTTTAATGCACGGTTCGATATTCTTAGCCTCGTTGAAGGCTGGGATGACGATACTTATTGAAGGTTGGTTCATGTGTTCATCATACCAAAAAAGACGCTTTCGCGTCTTTTAAACATAACCATATTGGAGGGCCAGCCGGGACTTGAACCCGGGACACCCTGCTTAAAAGGCAGGTGCTCTAACCAGCTGAGCTACTGGCCCTTATATATATGTGATTTTGGAAGGTACGCTCTGTAATAAACTGTTGTGATTACCGTTTGGTTAGAGCACAGGCTTATTATCTATTTTTTAACAACTGTGTTTTTAAGGGCAGCCGAGCTACTGGCCCTTATTTTAGAATGGAATGTACGGTTCGCCGTTTGACGAAGACTAGGGTATTTTCTCATAATAACAGGTTAAAGGCAATGTTATTTGTCTTTTTTGCCTCTGATTTTGCGGTGATCTATCACCATAGCTAGAATTGCTAGCACCGCGCTGGCTGCTAGTATTGCGTTCTGATATGGGCCCAAGAACGTAATCAACCCTGATTTATTTGCAACTTTAGTAACCGCAGGAAGCGGAGCAACAATCCTTAGGCCAAAGTACACAACCAAGAAACCCAGGACAAGCCCTGTTAATATCGGGACAATTAGAGATTGACGAGTCGCCTTTACAAATGCCAGAGCCACCACCATTGGAGTGAACGTAATCAGCAGATGTACGACTACAGAAACATATATATTAAGTGGGGCCTGCTGTGATGGCAGCGCTGCTATCACCCACGCACTGAGCAGCTGGTCTAAAAGTACACCTGCAAGTAATGCCAATACGGCAACGCCAGCACTGGTTCTATGAAGAACAACAACCAAGACAACAAGAAGGACCACAACGGGTGCAATAATATCTACCATACTGCTAATGGTATCAGATTTGGCATAGGGGAGGAAGCATACGTGGTTTTTCTAAAATGCGACTTTGTCGCGATTTTTAATACCGTACTCTTTTGCGAATCCTGCGTTTGTTTCAAGTACATATTGTGCTGGAATACTTGTGCCAAACGTTTGCGGATAGCTGCTCGGCTGCACGTTCTCTTCTATATGTACAACAGACTTCTTAGAATCAATCCAAAACATATCGAGCGGAATCTGAGTGTCTTTCATCCAAAATCGATAATCGCCAGGTGAGTCATACACAAACAACATACCCTGATCAGAAGGTAAGTTCTCTCGGCAACATAAACCCTGTTCTCTTTTTTGCGACGTATTCGCAATTTCTACATTAAGACTTTGTCCACCTATCGTTAGTGGTACAAGCTGTTTTTGCGAAGTTATCGCAAAAAATAATAGGGCACCAATTACACAAATTCCCGCCCCTATGAATACTTTACGCACCAACCTTATCTTTTTTATTATTCCGTTTCGCATTGATCTCGATATAGTCTATCACTTTTGCTGCAACGTTACGCCCTGTCACCTTTTCTATACCGAAGCCAGGGCTAGAGTTAACTTCTAGAACTAGTGGCCCACGTGCTGAGCGCATCATATCTACACCACATATAGCAAGACCCATTGACTTGGCAGCCTTGAGAGCAACCTTCTTCTCTTCATCAGTCAATTTAACTGTAGCCCCCTCACCTCCCTGGTGTAGGTTACTTCTGAAATCGTCATCAAGACTTTGTCGCTTCATACTTGCAACAACCCTACCACCCACAACAAATGCACGAATGTCTTCACCCGCTGACTCTTTTACAAATTCTTGCAATAAGATGTTCGTTCCATCTTCGTTATGTAGATAAAGTGCCTGAAGAACCGACTTTGCGGCCTTCTTTGTTTCAGCAAGCACAACGCCGTTACCGTGAGTTCCGCGAGCAAGCTTAATGATAACTGGTGTACCACCCACCTGTTCTAGGAGATCGTCAATATCGAGAGTATTGCGTGAAAAAACAGTCTTCGGTATTCCAACTCCAGCTTTTGCAAACAACTGCATAGACCGGAGCTTATCTCGTGAACGAACAATTGCGATTGAACTGGCAGTTGTATAGACTCCCTGCATTTCAAACTGACGGACAATAGCGGTTCCGTACCTAGTCATGTTACTTGCGATACGCGGGATAATTGCATCAACATCAATTAGATCAATTCCTTTATAACTAACGGTCGGGTTACTCTGTTCAATACCTGCATAACAATCACGGTATTTTACAATCCGTACCTTATGCCCACGGGCAAGCGCCTCTTCTTTAAGACGCTTCGTGGAGTAGTTACTTGGGCCGTTACTGAGAATTACTATGTTCATACGTTTACTCCTTCTATGTCTTCGACGATTGTTGTTTTAGCTAATGCAGATTTTAGTTCACTGCGTTTAACTCCTGCTCTTTCGGGGTCAACCAGAAAGCGAGTACGCAGCGCCTCTCTACCAATTAATATCGGGAAGACGTTATTTGAACGATCTGCAAGTGTGAATGAGGCTACGAATACTTTATAGCCGAGCTTAATTTTAAGCTTAATTTCATATCGTGTAGAAATATGGCCATTTGAACTCTTCACTTGCATCTGTGAAAACTTGTCTGTAGACATAGAAACACCCTCTGGATGAGTGGGGTGGTTAAGAAGCGTAAAGTGAAGTACTTCTTTGCCGGCGGTAGTCACAACGTGAATCTTTGATGCATGGATGGACGAGCGGTTTGCACCGGTATCAATTTTTGCAGGAATAGCGCATAAACCATCCGTAATATCGACATACTCAAAACGCCCAATAATTACTTGATACTTACTCATACCATTACCTTATCATGTCTCTCGACGGATTCCACTAACGTTTTCTGACGCTTATTTGTAGGGTCATATTTTGAACTGAGTAGTAACTCAAGCTCGTTCTCACGCTCCTGTGCTGGTAGTAAAGCTAATTGATTTAGGAGTGGTATTGCCTTAATCTTGCCTGCTACGTACGCAAGGTCTTTTGCATAATGAAGCGTAACGCCTTCTGATGTTTTATAGTGCCTATCAGTTGGAGTGCCACGAAATACACGTACGGTGTTATAGTTCGCGGTAGCCTTAGCGGCTTTTTGGATTACCTCTGGGGTGATCTGCTCCGTGTCTTTTTTGATTCCTACAACTGTTCGAATTTTTGTCACCAGTTCCTGTGTTTGACGAGGCGTCCAACCCTGATGAGCTAGCGCAATACAGAGATCAGGTGCAAGACTAACAGCTGACCACTTCTCTGCTTTGCCCTGAACGGCTGCTTGTAGTGTAGAAGCTAGACCCTCCTCAAATGCAAGATAGCTAGGATCTTCGCCTTCGTCTGCTTCAGTAAACAAACCTGAACCCAGGGCTTCAATTCCAGTGCTATTACCCCTAGAAGATCTAATCCCAAGTACACCAACTTCGTGCACAAACACCCCAAGTAACGAGTTGGCTGTTTTTATTGGCTCTCGTTCAGACCCAACACACACTGCGCCATCAGCTGATGACCAGCTAAGCATTGTCGCGTTTTCTTTCAATATGACACCTACGTCGAGTCCCATAGTTTCTATAGCCTCTTCAAAGAGTGTCGCTATCTCTTCAGGACCAACCCCGACTTCGCCAGCCTGTGTATTAAAGTATTCTTCGAATATATCTTTTGCTTCTGCAAACTTAATAAGCAATGTTTCTTGCAGCCAAGAGACTGCCTCATCTGAAAGCTCTGGTAGAGACCCGGATTGATCATTCTCTGGGCGTGGTAAGGCGAGCACCTCAACAGTCGATCCATCCTCCAGAATCACCTCAAAGCCAGTAGACAAATCTGCTTGTATTGACTGGGCTATAGGATTTTTAATGCCATCTATTAATATCCAGAGACGCGTTAGTAGCTTATCTGTAGATGCGGCATCTGGCTTGCCATATATTGCTTCGTTCATTTCTTGAAAATGATCGATTTCTTGCTGAGATACAGGGCGTTCTGCAGAGTTCAAGCGTCTCGCAGCAAGTAAGAAGTACGCTTCGGCAAGTCTATACTCGGCCGTTGCAACTTCGTTATCATCTGAAACCTCAACATATAAGTTAGAGACATGCGCTTCAATCTCATGATCATCAAGAAGGGGGTATTCAAGCACAAGTTCGCTTGATTCACCACTAACAAAACGATCTACAGAAGTTTTACGTTCTGGACCGCCATCAAAAAATTCATAGGATTGTAGAGCAAGTGACTCGCTTAGGCCTACTTTTTTTTCATGTTTTACATCTGTTTCTTGTGCCGATAACATGTGTAATATTATAGCACTAAATATACCTTTTTGTCAATGCTTTAGCGTGGAATCAATCATCGGGATTAAATAACTCAAAATATCGTAGTGACTGCCGTCTCTACTACTGTAACAAAGTCGAAGCGATGGAAGTTCATTGAACTCAATAAGCGCATAGTTTTGGTCATCTGCCGGCATTGTATAATCCTTAAACATCACATCTACTACGATGAAGCGTGCACCTAGATCTGCTATTAGTAGTTCAACCAGCTTGATATACGATTCATGCACCTTATCAATTACATTATAAATCGATGCTCCGTTTCGGATAGAGGTTGCCCTACTGAGTTCAATAACCTCTCCATCCTCAGGAATTAAAGACAAGTTGATGCCAGTCAGCTGATCGACATCGATATCAGGATATGTAACCATGGTATCTACAATTAGTCGCCTTGAAACATTTTCTTGCTCAATGAGCTCTCTGATACTACTAGTACCATCGCCAACTACCTGAGGCGTCTGCCGAATCAGCGCTGCTGTAATTATTCCGTCGAAGAGTACAAACCTAACTTCATCACCCTCAATCTGTTGTTGTACAAGAGCCGTGTCTGAGTACTCGAGTGCGTAGTCGATGGCAATATTCAGCGACACACTGTCTGTTACTCCGATAGTCAGACCTTTCGATGACAGCGAATCAACAGGTTTGATGACGAGCTTTTTGAATCTATCTAGTAAGTCATTCATATCTGTGGCGCCAGAGTCTTTGTCGCCGCCTCGCTGAAGCGTGACTGGTACGGTTATTCCGTTATTCGACACATATTCATATGTAAGATTTTTATGTTTACAAAGGTGTGATATTGCAGGGTTGGTCATTGGGTACGATATACTCGCGTTCCTAGTAACCCACGTTCTCGAATTTGTATGTTGAAACCTCGAATATGATTCATCGCCAACCCAAAAATACTCGTGTGTATAACCAATTTTTTTAAGTTCAGCCGTAATTAAGCTAATCGCAGAGTATTCTTCGGCGAGTAAATTTGGAACTGCGTCTTCAGGCATAATGACTTTCATTCTTGAATACTATTTAATAAATATATACATTACTGTACCATGACGAAATATAAACAATACACCATGTGATTGTAATTTTACGATACTTTTGGCATTATTAATGCAGAAATACTAATAACGGATAAGGAATTCATCATGGCAGAAGCAAAAAAATCAGCACCGAAGGCAGTTAAGCCAGAGGCACAAACTAAAGACGTTGAAGATAACAAAGTATATGCAGCAATTGGCTACATTGGAATTTTGTTCCTTATACCACTACTTGTGGCTAAAGACTCTGCATTTGCACAGTTCCACGCTAAGCAAGCTATAAACCTGTTCATTCTGAGCTTTATCGGTAGCACGGTTGGTAGTATTCTACCGATTATCGGCTGGTTCATAATTCTACCAGTTGTAGCAATTGGTAGCTTTGTTCTTGCAATTATCGGCATTATAAATGCAGTTAACGGTAAGATGGAAAAATTACCGCTGATTGGTGAAATTCAGATTGTAAAATAACTTTTCTGAGTTAACTTTGAAAAAGTGCCGCTGTAATAGCGGCATTTTTGGTTTATATGATTGGATCCCGTATCGGAATACGGATGACCCTATCATTCGATAGGGCAAGCGGCACAGAATGGAACTAGCCGAAGAAGCCTTTTTTCTTTGTGCTTCGAATTTCTTCGAGGATCTCTTTTTGTGCTTTTGAAAGGTTGGTTGGGGTGTCTACCAGCACCGTAACAATGTGTGGACCACGGTTTTTATCTCTGAGGTGCGGGACTCCGTGACCAGAAAGCTTGAAGTCAGTTCCACTCTGCGTACCAGCCGGTACCTTCATGGTAATTGGACCATCGACGGTTTGTACCGCTATCTCTGTACCGAGCGCGGCATCTACCATATCTATATGTTCATTAGAAAGCACTAAATCACCTTCACGCGTGAAGTGTTTGTGGGGCTTCACATTAAGCTGTACATACAAATCACCCTTATTACCGTTTGCGGCAGCCTCGCCGTGCTCACGAAGCCGTATAACAGCACCGTCGTCTATACCAGCAGGAATCTTAATGGTGATTTCTTGCTTAACCCTCTCGACGCCAGTTGCATGACAGACTGAACAGGTTTTTTCTGGTATTTTACCTCGCCCTTCACATTCACGGCAGAGTGCGGCCTGTTGAATAGCTCCAAAAATAGTGTTCATCTGCTGAACCACCTGCCCTGAGCCATGACAGGTCTCACAGGTTTTAAGTTCGTAGCCCGGCTCAGCACGCTTGCCCTTACAGTGCGTACAGACATCATTCATAGAAAGGCTGATTGTCCGTTCGAGACCAAAAATGGCTTCTTCAAATGTAAGGGTAATTTCAGTTTGAATATCTCTACCCATATCTTCTGAGCGGCGCTGACTTTGACCACCACCGAAGAAGCTACCGAAGATGTCGCCGAGGCCACCATCTCCAAAATCAAAGTGCATACTCTGGCCTTGGCCACCAAAACCTTCAAATGGATTACCACCAGGTGCTCCGCTATTACCACCAACACCGGCATGACCGAATTGATCGTATCGCTGTCGTTTAGTTTGATCCTTCAAGACCTCGTATGCTTCGCTAATTTCTTTAAACTTAGCTTCATCACCACCTTCTTTATCTGGGTGATGTTTTACAGCAAGTTTCCGAAAGGCCTTTTTGATTTCATCAGCAGAGGCGTCTTTAGAAATACCCAGTAATTCATAGTAATCTTGCTTGGCCATTATTTATGCGCTCCGAGTGCTACTTTTACCCCGAGTGCAATTAGAATTATGCCAAAGACTTTTTCAAGTTGGAAACGTATTCTTGAGAAAACTGTATTGAC
>JBGSPG010000004.1:0-5374 GCA_041738725.1 Saccharimonadales bacterium (SeqCode) | reverse complement strand
GAGCAGGCCACTAAGGTTGTTAAAGATATAGTAATTAGCATTGGTAGAACGGGCGCCGCTACGCCAGTTGCGGTGTTTGATCCGGTTGTCGTTGCAGGCTCTACTGTCCAGCATGCAAGCCTTCATAATGCGGATGAAATTGAACGGTTAGATATCAGGCGTGGTGACACTGTTGTTATATTCAAAGCTGGGGACATCATCCCGCAGGTAGAATCGGTTATTGCCGAGCTTCGTCCGAAAAATGCGAAGAAGATAGATTACCTCACTGAGCTTTCTCGGCAGTATCCCGAACTTGAATTTGAACGACCTGAGGGCGAAGTGGTTTACCGTGTGAAGGGTTTAACTGGCCCGATAATTTTAAAGCGTGCCCTCAGACATTACGCCAGCAAGGGTGCACTCGATATTGATACGCTTGGAGAGAAGAACGTTGAAGCGTTGGTAGATGCAGGGCTTGTGAATGACTTGGCTGATATATATGGCCTCAGTTTGCAGGATGTTTTAGGACTTGAGCGGTTCGCAGATGTTTCTGCACAAAATCTATTAGCTGCAATTAACAAGGCAAGGCAACCGAAGCTCGAACGATTTATTTTTGGACTCGGAATTCGGCATGTGGGTCACCAGACTGCTATAGATTTAGCAGAGCGATTTCAGTCAGTCGAAGCGTTAGCGCAGGCATTACTCGAAGATCTGCTTGAAATTGATGGCGTTGGTGAAGTAGTGGCCGAGTCTATAGTAGCGTGGTTCAGTGATCCTGATAACGGAGTCCTTCTTGGTAAGTTTACTAACCTTGGGGTGGTTCCGCAGTTTACATCTAAAGCAAAAGGCCCACTTCATGGCATTAGCTTTGTTATTACCGGTAGTCTGGAATCTATGAGTAGAGATATGGCAGCAGAAAAGATTAGAGAGCTCGGCGGTACATTCCAATCTTCAGTCGCAAAAGGTACAACATATCTAGTTGTGGGTGGTAAGGTGGGTACGAGTAAGTTAGAAAAAGCCAAGAAGTTTGGCACGGAAGTTATTGATGAAGATAAATTACGTTTGTTACTGAGGCCATGATTTTACTTATGGTTTGAGAATGGACTTTTGTTGCGTAGAATATCTATATAACAGGAGATCAGTGATGGCTAGCAGAACGGAAGTTTCTCAAATAGTATTACCAGGGCATGTTGAAGACGGTGTTAATAGAGTGTACGAATCTGCACGTAGTAACCCGGTAAGTGGCTATGGAAGAATAACTGGTGATTTAAAACAGTACATGATCGACACCGTTCTTGACGATGAGGCCGTTCATCCTGTAGCCATGGCGAGTCTCGTCGCCTCAATATCTAGCTCACTGGTTAATGGTGATAAGACTGGTAAGTATCACCCACTTCTCGCAACACAGCGAAAGCTTACTGCAATGAGGGCTTTTCTTGGTAGCATGAGGCCTGATGGTATCGTGCTTCTAGACGATACTCTTGCTATTCGAAACACAGATAACCCACAATTAGTAGGGCTCACATCAGTAGATTATGATTCACACTTTCCTACATTTAAAAGTAGTGTATCGTATCAATTCGCTGATATTGCGCAAGCAAAAGTGGGTGAGTATGATCCGTTTGACATCGAATTTTCGAGAGAACCGTTAAATGCGAAGGACAGTACAATTACATTAGACGGTACGTATAATAATAATGAATACGTCTTGAGATTTCTTACCGGGCTTGACCAATATGGTACCGAAAAAGTACGTCGAACTATGGATATTGGTGTTGCTCGTGACGGTGAATTGTATGAGTATGTGGCCGCAATGTACGCCGAAGATCCACCTAAAAATTCTTCAATTGCTTACCCACCAACAGTACTTAATGCACTCGGTGCCGCTGTCGCTATAAGGGCTGTCGCTGAGTTACACTGCATAGCATTACCGGCTATGACTCACGAGGAGGTGCGTCAGGGTTTCCGTGAGCAAATCTCACATACACTCGTAAGTTTAGCTATGCGCCAGGAACATCAGGAAGGTGTGTCTGAGACACGTTATTGTTGCCCAAATCATGGAAGCACAACTAGTTTCAGGAGACGTCAAAATAAGATTGCTGCATGGTCAGTTGAACAACTTGGTATAGTTCTAGAATGCCTAGATCTTGAGGTTGATGATTTAACTCCTGAGCAAAAAGATATTACACCTACAAATAGTATCGGTGAGGTAGTTAGTGATGTGATTAATCACGAAGCAGTCGATGCTGTTATGCGCGATTTACGACTGAGACTGTCTTCAGCCCAATAGCCTAGGCGTTCTTCAGTAAGCTGAACGCAGTTACTGCAGAAGCTAGTTGGTGGAGGCGGACAATTGGATTTCCGTCTCTAGTTGGTTCTGCACTACGGCCGAGCCAGTGTCCCATCATTAAGAGTGCATGGTCTGGATTAAAGTATTGTTCCATATATGGCTGAATGTTGTGACCAGCTTTGGCAAGATCTATCAGTAGCATTGTGCTATCGGCATTTTTGAAGCCAATATCCATCCAACTGAGATCGATATTCCGGGTGCCATGCTCAGGGTGCCAGGCAATATTTGCTTGGCGGGCATCATGGTGAGAAAGGTAATAGGGTTGTGCAACGTCATACAGTGCCTGCCCTGCTGGTACGAGTTCTGGAAGTGCGTGCAGGACTTCATCTAAATACGCTTCAGTCTCTAGACGAAGCTTTGAACGAAGTTCATTTGCAGCCGTGCCAACGCGGGCAATATGCGCACTATCGAGGCGATTCCAGCCTTCGTCCATATACACCTTTAGAATTCGTTTTGGAAAGAAGTACTCTTCACCAGGGATAGGTATTTGTTGTAGGTCATCAAAACTAGCTAAAACCGATTGCATGTATCGGTCAAAAAGTTCGGGATCATCTCTTGGTGCTCGCCAGTACCATCCAGACTCTTTCGGTAAACCTTCCATAATCAGGAAGCTGTCATCAATCAGGCCAGTTTCGCCGGGTATTTGTGCATAGTCAGAGTCTCGTAGATAGGCAAAAAGCATGTGCTCTTTTTTTAGATACTGCAGGGCATGGCTTTCTCGCTCTTGGTCTGAAAATAAAGCCCCGTCTTGTCCTTTTATAAAGTAGGTCTTTGCCCCGTCGGGTGTGTCTACGAACAAACGTTTATATGCCATATGACCACCATCAGCAGATCGGAATGTAAGCTGTTCTGGCTGGTAGCCGATACCCTGTGCGATTGTGTATTGGTGTGGTTCAAACTGATTCACTTCTGTATTACTTTCTGGAGATTTCACGACGTATTACCTCGTTTAATAGTGCACCATGTGATCCGTGGAGTCTAGTAGGTAGCTTGTTAATTGGGAACCACCTGGCATCTTTAACTTCGGTATAGTCTGGGGTAAGTGGCATTTGTTTATCTACACGCCAAAGTGCCGCAAAAGTTTCTGCCCACGCATAGGTTGTTGTTCTTGCATCCGCGACGACACCTTCATATATGATCGCATCAGGTTGGTCAGGCAACCATAAACCGGCTTCCTCCATATTCTCCCGTCGTCCCGCCGCTACGCCATCATCACCCGGGTCAAGAAACCCACCTGCAAAAGCCCATAAGTTGTTGTCATTTCTCAGTACCAATAGTACATGCGGCACTTCTTCGTTAGTGATAACTATTGGGTCAGCTGTTTTGTTCGGCCCCAACTTCCAGTAACTGCCGGTACCAGTTACTACGCCGACATCGGGATCACTCAGCATGTCGTATAACCACGGATGAAGTGGTCTTCCGGCATCGTCAAAATTGTAAGCCTGAAGCCTCAATAACCGAAACTCTTCTTCAGTCTGAGGCTTAAGGTGTTCATAGCCCGCGTCCCACGGACCTTCGGGTAAGAGCGAAATTCTGCCCTCGGCTAATTGTCTTGCAACCTCTTGATTATCAGATGTGAGCCGTTCACTAGGGTAGTCAGGGTAGATCTCTCGCTGTTTAACAGTATCGAATACCGCTTTCTTGAGGATCGCTTCTAGCTCAGTCGGTTGTAGTATTTCACTCATAGTTTTTTATTAACCTCTATTATAGTCCAACTGCGCAGAAGGCTTGTTCGCCTATTGCACGTGCTGTTTGATATTGATATTTCTGTACATACTCCTCGGGGCCAGTGTGCTTTCCTTCGTCATCGCTAAGTTTTACGGTCCAGACACCGTCGACCATTGTTGCCTTCATGACTACATTGTTTGACTTAAGTCCTAAATCGTTCGTGAGGGTTGTGCCCCAGCCGAATACCACATTGATACGGCCCTTAAAGGTGTCTGCTAGCATTACGATTGTGTCGATGTCCAGCCCATCACTGAAGACGATTGTCTTTTCCATTGGATCGAAGCCAATTTGTTCGTAGAATTCGATTACTCTGTCGCCAAACTGTACCGGGTCACCTGAATCGTGTCTGAGTGACTTCCAGTGTTCGGCCTGCTCTGGTGTGAAGTCTGTAAAGAAGTATTCACTGCCAAAGGTATCAGTTAGTGCAACGCTGAGGTTGTCGTCGTAGACCTCTACCCAGTCGTCGAGCATCTGGTTGTGACCACGAAGGGGATTCTTCCCTTGTTTATCTGCAAGTGCCGCGTAGACCATTGGCATTTCATGAGCGAATGTACCTATTGGTGTGACGTTGAACTTGTTTGCAAGGTATACATTTGAGGTTCCGATAAAGTAATCTGGACATTCGTCTAGCAATCGTTCTATCACATGGTTTTGCCAGCGGTAGCTGAATCGTCTGCGTGTTCCAAAGTCTGCAAATTTTATGTCTGGTCGAGATTTTAAGATCTCAATCTTTTCATCTAACCTACGGTTTCCTTCGTCGTATACCTCGAAGATGTCGAGTCCTTCTTCTTGAACCATGTTCTCAAAGTAGAGCTCATTGATCTCGCTCATGACCACGGTTTCCCAGAAGGTTACCATTGGCCATGCACCGGTTGAATCGATTGCGATATCTCCTTCTTCGTCCAAAACTACATGTACCTGTGGAAGTGGGTTATCTGCAAGGTAATCTAGGTACTCCTCTGAAAATATACGTTCGCCGTCTTGGTGGGTGAGTGAGGTAAGGTAGGCGATTTCTTCAGGGTTCCAGCCATGTTGCCGAGCATCGAGTCGAGTTTGCAACTCCTCAACACCAACGTACTGAGTCAGTTGATTTTTGCCACGGTTCTTAAAAGTAAAGGTTACCTCGGCATCTTTATGTTTCTCGAACGCAACCTGACTCATGGTAGGTTTATAAAAATCTAAACCAGAAGCGAGCGTGCCTTCACCCTGGAGTGGTCCGTACTGTATTGGTGCAACGTCTCTGTATTCCATGATTAATCCTTTCTACGCTACTTGTAGCGCCCCGTTTAATATTTCTTCACTTGTTAGCATGATTGCTCC
>JBGSPG010000054.1:0-2977 GCA_041738725.1 Saccharimonadales bacterium (SeqCode) | reverse complement strand
GCTTCGATCTGTCCCTGAACTGATTTACCAAAATTTCCGTCTGGATCATGGGCCTGCTCGGTTCCGTGACCAAAACAAATAACATGCTGGCCTTCAGTACGCTCAAGTGTACGCTTGGTGTGATCCTCCCACATCTTTGGTGTATTTAGTTCGGTGCCACCTCTATCTACGAGGAATACTGGTGCTGTACCACCGACATTTGCTCTGATATGGTTCATCGCATCAGCCATGGTAAGAGCCCAGTCAACACTACCTTCTAAATCATTTTTTATACCGAGTGGGAGGTGCTTCTCTAGTACTGTAGCATCAACGATGAAACTTTTGTCTCTGTTGCGAGCCCCTATCCAGGCTAGCGTTAGGCCTGCAGCGTAACGTTCAAGATGCCTTGGAAGCGCAACTTCCATACAGATTGGCACACCAGCTTCAAGAGAGTCAAAGTGTAGCTGGAGTGCCTCATCTAAATGTGTTGTTTCCATTCCCTCCCAGGGGGTCGACCCATCCATTCTGGGAGAACGAGGCTTCCAGTGGTTTTGTCTTTGGGAGATCAGCACATCTGGGTTGTCATCCATAAAAGCATGGTGGTCTCGAGCCTCTGAGCGCGTTTTGCTTATATCTCGTATGTTAGTCGAACATTGCCCTTTGCCAACTATAAGTAAGGGTATCTCACCTTTGATACCTCGTGAGGTACGTGTTCTTTGCCACGATATGTGTTCGGTTGGTTGTCGCCTCAAGTCTGTTGGCGGAACCGTCTTTATTGCTTCTATTGCTTTCATTTCTTTTACCTTCTTTTGCTTACATTAAAAAAACCGCTCTGATGTGGCGATTTCCTCGATATTTTTGATGTATGCAGATATTATTCAAACACACGGAACAAACCGCCACGTGAGGTGTCGGTATACCAATAGGCCTTGTTCATGTGTTTAACCATGTCATGAACCTTACCATACAGCTATGAATTATGTCAAATAATGCAACGACGCCGTCATAATACCTGTAATTAACAACAAGTGGATGAAAACCCTGGTATTGGAATACTTATGCTGTTTGATCATTAGGCTTGTTATACACGCCCAGCTGAAGCCGAGTGCTATAAATACAAGTAGATTGTACTTAAATCCAATCAGTAGTTGGACGATACTCATCATTGAGAGTATGAATATGCTGAGTTTGTTTATGTGCATTGTCATAGTGTAACAAAAAAGCACCCATATGGGTGCAGATTTGAGTCGGTTGCGTGGTTTTAACGCTTCGAGAACTGTTCTTTGCGGCGTGCGCTGCGTAGACCAGGTTTTTTACGTTCTTTTTCACGAGGGTCGCGCTTAAGAAGGCCACTCTTTTTAAGTGTACTTCGTAGATCTTCGTTCATTGCACTGAGCGCTTTACTTATTGCAAGCTTAATTGCATCTACCTGAGCTGAATGACCACCACCATCTAGCTTAAGGCTGAGATCAAAATCTTCAGTTTTCTGTAGAAGACGGAGCGGTTCCATCATATTATAGGTGAATGTTTCGTTACCATTAAAATATTCTAGGGCAGGTTTGTCGTTAATTGTAACAACACCTTTACCAGGAGTTAGTCGTACGCGTGCAGTTGCACTTTTACGACGACCAAGTCCGTAGAAGTAATGTTCTTTAGCCATTATTTAGTCTCTTTCACTGATTTTTTAAACTCAATTTTAACAGGCTTCTGGGCATTGTGAGTATGTTCCTCACCAGCGAATACTCGTAGTCGAGCCATTCGTTCAGGAGAAAGCTTGTTTTTAGGAAGCATACCCTTAACGGCTAGTTCAATTACGTCAGCTGGGTTTTTTTCCATCTTCTGAGCAAGGGTCATTTCCTTCATACCACCTGGGAAGCCTGAGTATCGGTAGTACATTTTATCTTCAAGTTTGTTGCCTGTAACAACAAGCTGTGAAGCATTAATTACTACGACAAAGTCTCCACAATCAATATGAGGTGTGTACATTGGCTTGTTCTTACCAGTAAGATAGGTTGCAATCTGCGTAGAGATACGACCGAGTGGCGCATCTTTAGCGTCTATAAGTACCCAACGACGAGTCACTTCAGTCGGTTTTGCTGAATAGGTCTTCTTCATTACTTGTCTTCCTTTACTGTCTTTTTAGCGACAGTCTTTTTTGGAGCTTTTGCTGGTGCTTTAGCTTCAGCTGGCTTAGCGTTAATGTCATCCACAAAGCTGATACGTGCCATTTGCGTATTGTCACCACGACGAAGCGCAGTACGTTCAATCCGAAGGTAACCGCTTGTACGCTGCATTGCAGGTGCAATTTGGTCAACGAGCTTATGAGCTGCCGTAACGCTATTGAGCTTGCTTACAATAATACGTCGGTTATGAAGATCACCCTTACGAGCCTTACTGACGAGCTTTTCAACCATTGGTCGAAGATCCTTCGCCTTTGGTAGTGTAGTTTCAATGCTGCCATGTTCTATTAGAGAGACCGCAAGGCTACGTAGCAAAGCTACGCGCTGATCACGTTCTCGTCCAAATTTACGACCTGTATATCCGTGACGATGCATTTAGAACTCCAATTCCGCCATCTTGTCTTTAACTTCGTCGAGTGCTTTGCTTCCGAAGCCCTTAAGCTCGCGGAGATCAACTTCGTTAAGGGATACAAGGTCGCCGATGGTTTTAATACCATTGTTAAGTAGTGCATTTGCAGTACGGGCTGTTAGGTTAAGGTCTTCGACTGGAGTCATTAGTTCAGCTGCGTCATCGGTAGTACTTGCGTGTGTAAGTGGCTGAGCCGCTGCGACAGTAGTACTGCCTGCAAGTGCAGTGTATTGATTAACCAAAATAGCTGCTGCTTCTTCAAACGCGTCACTTGGGCTAATTGAACCGTCAGTATCGATTGTAAGTAGAAGTTTATCGAGGTCAGTTTTTTGGCCGACACGAGTGCTTTCAACCTTATATCGAACTCGGGTTACAGGGCTGAAGATTGCATCAACAGCGATCATGCCAC
>JBGSPG010000031.1:0-5691 GCA_041738725.1 Saccharimonadales bacterium (SeqCode) | reverse complement strand
AACAAGGCTTCACGTTCGATCGTGGCTTCGTCAGCCCATACATGGTAACTGATACTGCCCGAATGGAAGCTGTTTACGACAAGCCACTCGTACTTGTAACAGATCGTAAAATCAGCTCAGTTCAAGAATTCCTCCCGATTTTAGAAAAAATTGCCCAAACAGGTAAAAAAGATCTTGTCATCATTGCTGAAGATATTGATGGTGAAGCACTCGGTACGCTTATACTCAACAGATTAAAGGGTGTATTCAATACGCTTGCTATTAAGGCGCCAGCATTTGGTGATCGCCGTAAAGAAACTCTGCAAGACATAGCAATTTTAACCGGTGGCCAAGTTATTTCAGAAGAACAAGGCTTCACGTTTGAAAACGCAGATATTGCCATGCTTGGTACGGCTCGTAGAGTTATTGTCGACAAAGACAGTACTACAATTATTGAAGGTGGTGGCTCAGAAGCTCAGCTGAAACAGCGCGTAGAACAGATTAACGCACAGGTTGAGCACGCTTCAAGCGAGTACGAAAAAGAGAATCTAGAAAAGCGCCGTGCCGCACTAGATGGTAAAGTTGCCGTCATTAAAGTTGGCGGTGCAACCGAGACTGAAATTGAAGAAAAGAAGTTCCGTGTTGATGACGCTGTTGCAGCCGTAAAAGCCGCGCTCGATGAAGGTATCGTACCTGGTGGTGGTATTGCGCTCCTTAATGCTGGTATCATGATCGGTGCAAAAGCATTGGTAGGTAAGAGCGACAAGGAGATTGATACCCTTACAGCTAACGGTGCTATCACCGGTATTCCTGGTCGGGATCTCCTACTGAATGCACTGGATAAACCATTCACAATATTAATGGAGAATGCGGGCCTTGATCGAGCAATATTCATCAAGGACGTGTTAGAAAAGCCTGGTCTAGGTGTTGATGTCATCTCGTCTAAAGTAGTTGACATGAAGAAAGCTGGAATTGTAGACCCGCTAAGAGTAACTAAAGAAGCAATTATGAACGCCTCTTCAATAGCAGGCACAGCTATGACAATGGGTGCACTGATTGTAGATATCCCTGAAAAGGCTTCAGCTCCAGCCGGTGGCGGCATGGACCCAAGTATGATGGGTATGTAAAACCTTCAGTTTCGAACATAAAAAAGACCCCAGTCACCAGGGGTCTTTTTATATAACCGTTTGTTTGCAGAAGTGGTCTCTTCGGGTTTAGATTTTCGTGACCATGTTACCAACCAGATGTATCGCCAGAGGAATGTCGGCCCGTTGTAAACGCTCTATCCCCAAGCCCTGATTTTCTACCTACTTCAGGTTTTGTTTTAACAGTTTGAACGAACACCGAACGTACGCTAGAAGTTACCTCGTCACGACCGAGCATGCGAGCTACCCACTCTGCCCGGTTTGTTTGACCAGCTTCAAGCTCCTGTTCGGTTAAGTCTGTAACTGTTTCAACAAGTACCGTTCGTTCATCTAGTGGTAATGCACACAGCTGTTCTGCTGGAGCCTGCTTCATCCATCCGTGAATGACATACCGAAGGACTTCATCTTCTAAGCTATCGGGGGTTGACTGAATTAATTCCATCATTTTTAGTTCTCCGTTATCCCACGACCTGGATGCGCTCGAAGTCTTCCATGTCCTGAATCACAACACGCGCGCCATCTTCCCTAATGGTGATCTTACCTATGGTTGCCTCACCGCCGCTAAAATTATCGGAATAGTCTTCGAATGCAACTTCTACAATGTGAGAATCTTCATTATTCGCTGCTGTAGGGTAGACTTCATCTTCTGGTCCGTCAACAACGGAGACGGATGTTGGGGCCTCCCCTTCACAACTGAGCGTGAACCCACCAGCGATGCCATTTACGTCAATATCGGTAATTTGTAACTCTTTGTCATTCGGGCAGGTAGCCTGAAGATCGTAGTGTACGGTTTCTGTTTTACCACCACAGGCAGGGAGTAGTGCAAGTATGCCGACACCTAGTCCTGCTAGCCATTTTCGACCTGAGTGTCGTTCGTTTGGTTGTATAGTTTCTTTCACAAATAATCTCCTTTGATTACATATATATTTTGCCATAAATTGGTTAATATGTCTAAAAACGTATAACAAATGTATTATTAACAGATATAATTTTGTAATATTCATACTTACAAAGTGTGATATTATGTGATCATGCAATGGCTTCACTCTTTAGGACTTAACCCAAAACAGTCAATAACCTATACTTTCTTGCTTGAGAACGGTGTTCAACCGGCCTCGTTCATTGCAGACAAGCTAGGGGAACAACGTACGAATGTGTATCTTATAATCGAACAGCTCATCCAAAAGGGTTTAGTCGAAAAAGACGAATCGCAACCTGTGGTTAGGTTTCGACCAGCTAACCCGGAGAGGTTACTGGAACTTATGAGTCAACAACAGCGAAACTTAGCAGCCAGTTCTGCACAATTAAAGCAGCAATTACCACTGCTTTCTGGTTTGTTTCACTTAAACGTTGCTGACGAGGGATTGGCTTATTTCGAGGGACTCAAAGGGTATAGTGCTGCACTTGAAGATATGACGACCTCTCAGTTTGAAGTGTGTGTTTTCGGCTCGTCTGATATTTCTAGTAATCGACCAGACGCAAAGGATGTGCTGAATGCAAAATTCCAGAAACGATCTTTGGCAAAAGTTCCGACGCGGATTATTTTTGACGAATCCCTCAGAGAGGCAAGTGATATCCCAGCTTTTCTCTCTATGACTACTAAAAAGTATACAGAACTGCGACACTGGGGCCACCAGCCCTTCGGTAACGGCGAGATTGCTATCTATGGTGGTACGGTCGTGCTTACATCTTATGACGAAAAGCTGATTAGCCTTGTTATTAAGAACCCAGCTATAACCGCAACCTTTCAAGCTATATTCGATACTGCCTGGAACGCCGCCACCTAGGTGTGGTAGATGATTTCTGCTGCCGCTTTTTGTTTTTGACCGTATGGCCGATAGGTAGGTTCTGCTACTTCCATGAGGTAGCGGAGGTTATCTTCTGGGCTAAAACTACGGCCTTCTTGCAGATCTCGTTCGAGGCGCCGCCCAACCCTTGTGGCAAGCGGAGCACTGACGAACAAGCTCAGATCGTACCAGCCGGCTAACACGGGGTCGAGTGCATGAATTCCTTCTACAAATATGATCGGAGTGCTAGCGGGGTCGATAGTCTCATATTCTCCTGTTGGATCCGATGTTTCCATGCTGTAGGTTGGTCGCTGTACTGGCTTTTCACCCTGTAGATCCGACAGGTGTTTTGCGAGGAGGTGTGAATCTATCGATATTGGCGCGTCAAAGTTTACCTCGTAGTCTTCTCCGAATCGTTGTCGCATCTCGGTGACGCCTCGATAGTAGTGGTCTTGACTCATGATGATCGCCTGGTTGCCGTAGGGTTCAGCAAGTTTTCGGGCCAGGGTAGTTTTTCCGCTGCCGGTATCACCGGCTATGCCGATAATGATCGGTCGGGGCATTTGCTGTCTAATATACTCGATACGGCCTCTTAGTGCGGTGATGTCACTCGGTGCCTCTGCTGCGATAAAACTATCAGGCATATGGCCCTGTTTGGCATCGTTAACCTGCGCAAGTTCGTAGTTGGTAAATCTGGTGTCGTGGGTGACATCGTGCCCGAAAGTCGGGTGTGGTACATCGCCCTCGGCCTCAACAAGGCTCAGGTTGATATCCATATATGAGTCTAGCGCCCAATGGCCGGCGGCAAACTCGAGCGTTTGTCGGGTTTTTCGCAGAGGCTCGGTTTGTCGAGCCTCGAGCCAAAACTCATAGGTGCCTGGGTCAATTAAGGTCTCCATCTCTAACCGATCTGGAGGAGAGCCTTTTTTGACGGTGGCCAGGTGGGCTGCGACACCGTCGAGTTGTATGCGCCTCAGCCGTAGTTCGTATGGTTCAGTGTGGTGATTGAGGTAGTACTGCTCAATCGGGCGTGCTGGTGCCATGAGTAGTTCATCGGGTATATGGTGTAACTCATCGTCATGAACCAAGTATTTTCTCTCGGTCTCTAAGTATGCTTGTGGTATTTCATTCATATTGTGTCCTTTCGTTTCCGCCTGTAAGCATACGACAGCACGCAAGAACGTTCTAGAAAGCTTAATTTGTGTCAAATATAATTGACAGTCTAGATATATTACAGATATACTTCTAGTCAATGCATTACATACAGAAATATATTCTTGATAAACTCATTACATCTGAGTTCTTGCGCAACCGTGATATGCGCCCACCACATACGGAGAGCAATTTGTACCAATATCACCTGAAGCGCCTGATTGATTCCGGCTATATACAGAAGCAGGGTAGCGAATACACCCTGAGTACAAAAGGGCTCCAGTATGCAGATAGGCATAGTTCGGAACTTAAAGATGAACGTCCACAGCCAAAGCTAGTTACTATCTTGTTGTTAGAAAACGAAGCGGGTGAGGTACTGTTGATACCCCGTAAAAAACAGCCATTTATCGGCATGTATAACTTACCATCAGGGAAGATTCACGAGGGGGAGAGCTTGCTGCAAGCTGGTAAACGTGAACTTGCCGAAAAAGTCGGTATAACAAATGGTGTGGAGCTGAAGTCATCGGGGACAGTTCACTTAATAATTACTGACGATACAGAGACTGTATCTGAGTCGTATGGATTTCTCCTGAGGGCCAAAGTTCCTACATTGACTAAATTTGTATCTATAACAACACCGGGTATTACCGTTATGCCAGGAGTGAATGAGATTTGTCACCACCAGAATAACTTTACAGAGTTGATAGTTGACCAAAACACAATTACATGCTAAAATAGCACTAACTGCCCGTGAGGTGGTAGCTCCTTAAGAATTTGGAGTGATAAGATCTAACCCATCCGACTACAACCCCAAGTGAGGATACATGCATATCCATGAGCCATACAGATGGCTCCAACCCGCACTGGCTTCGTATGTCAGCGAAAATGGCACGCAGCTTGTCTGCGAGTTCGTTCATGCTTCTACGAAGACGGTCCAGAGGTGGGAGTCCGACGAAAACCCTGCAAAGGGCGGGAACGAGATTCGGCTCTGGCACTTTCTGCTGGCGGCCGGGTATGAGTTTCCTGATCTTGTGATCGGCGAGTTCAACTTCTACATAGCACAGCTCTACAGCTACTCCCTCGTTACGTTGGAGCAGGTAACCGAGCTATGTGGTGTGAAGAACACGCAAACGGCACTTCAGATCATGCGTGGGCAGCCGCCCCTGCATCCTGCGACGTCGTTGAAGTCGCTTAAGAGCGACTACGAAGATGGGTTGCAGGTTGCCAAGCGCGATTTGCAGCACAAACTTCGTGTGTTCGACACCACCGCCTTGCCACAGCTGCCCGAAGCTTCGGCTGAAGCACTTGCAGGAGCACCCGCGTTTGACGTGTTGGTACCTGTGTTGGCTGCGGTGGTAAAAGGAGTTTTGCCGCTCGCTGAGCTGGCGGTGGAGTCTTGGACTCCAGCCCAGCGATCACGCTTGCGTGATTTGGCGGGAGACGAGATGTTCCAGCTTGCGAACAACGTTCACAAGCTTTCAGAGTTTCTGAGTGCGCTCAATTCCGAGCGTTCTCGCACCCGACACTTCGAAGGGAAGTGAGCCCTGTGGCTGAAACCACACCTGATCCTGACGACAAGAGCGGCAGGACTGACCAGGCCGGCACGGGGTCTTCCCGTGGCGGCGTAC
>JBGSPG010000016.1:0-7139 GCA_041738725.1 Saccharimonadales bacterium (SeqCode) | reverse complement strand
TTCGAACGCCGTGGCTTTCAACTGAGCAGCAGATGATACTACTCGACTATCTTGAGGCAAACTTTGGTAATGCGCCACTTCCCGATACAGTTGCCGAAATACAAGAAGATGAATTACGACAGCTAGCCAGAGATGATTACTACACCCAAGCAGATATACAGTGGCAGTTGCGATATTCTCGGGCCCACGCTGCAATCGTTCAAACACTTGGAGATAGCTATACTTCTGAAGAAAGTTGGCCGAAATATCTTTCTGCAATATTTTGGTACACCCGAAGAACTCAGCCACACAAAAGCGAACACCCAGACGTATATGGTGAAGAACTACGCAGTAAATGCTACAAAGCTGGTGAAGCTCTTGGTATATGGCAAGAGCTGACAGATGCAGTTCTACGTTCAGTCGATTCACCAGAACAATAGATAGCACCTAAAGAACATTCTGTACATAATACTGGCGCTAGGTTCACTGGTGGCTACTTCTACATATTCACCAGTGGGTACGGTACACTGTATACATGAAGTTTGAAGAAGAGTACAAAAAACTGAATGCCGCACAAAAAGAAGCGGTTGATGCTATTGATGGGCCTGTGCTTGTTATAGCCGGGCCCGGTACTGGTAAAACGCAGCTGTTGAGTATGCGAGTGGCAAATATTCTTCGTACTACAGATACCGACGCGCGTAACATTCTATGCCTGACGTTTACTAATAAAGCAGCGACAAACATGCGTGAGCGCCTGCAAGTATTGACAGATGGTGAAGCACGCAATGTTCATGTAAAAACGTTTCACGGCTTTGCCTCAGAAATAATGAATAATTACAGTCAGTATTTTTGGAATGGTGCAAATCTGAAGAGTGCACCAGAGGCAGTAGAACTTTCAATTTTAGAATCGATAATTTCATCACTGCCACTAGACAACCCCTATGCCACAAAATTTTACGGAACCTACACAATGCTCGGCAAGGCCCAAAAGGCGATTGCCCGCGCCAAAGAAGCCGGCCTTACACCAGACAAGCTCCGCGCACTACTTCAGGCAAACCTTGCCTATATAGACGAGATTGAACCGGAGCTTGTAGAAGCACTTGCGTCACCAGTTAGCCACAAAAGGTTACCGGGGCTTGTAGCGGCGATTTCAGCTCTTCCAGAACAACCAACAGATGTGCTTACCGCACCGCTCATCTCGCTCGCAACAAAAATACAAGAAAGCCTTGCCTTTGCGGTTAAACAAGATGAGCCTACTGGCAAGGCAACCAATACAAGCAATTGGAAGAAGGATTGGATTACAACTGAAGATGGCGTCAAGGGTCTCCACGTACAGCGTCGTCGCAACAAACAGTGGTTGGAACTAGCAGACATTTACGAGCAGTACCGCGACCAACTACATAGTCGTGGGTTCTACGATTACTCTGACATGCTACTCGAAGTTATTGTTCAGATGGAGGCACACAGCGATCTGCGTGCCGAAGTACAAGAACGCTTCAATTATGTGCTGATAGACGAGTTTCAAGATAGCAACACTGCGCAGCTCAGGCTCGCACACTTGGTTGCAGATCATCATAGTGCCGAAGGGAAGCCGAATATTATGGCGGTAGGTGATGATGACCAATCTATATATGGTTTTAATGGTGCAGAGCTCAACAACATGCTCCACTTCGAACGAACGTATGGCTCAGAGGCAGTTAAAACAATTGTTCTGACTGATAACTACCGATCAACCAACGAGGTGCTTGAGGCTGCAGAATCTATCATTACAAACAGTCAAGACAGGTTAGTCAACCGCATTCCAGGCCTTACAAAAAAGCTAGTGGCGAAGGCGAACAATTTACCAAAAGGTGAGATTCTACACCAGCACTACCTCAACCAAGAACACGAACAATACATGCTGGCATATGACATTAAAAAACGGTGGGATTCAAACCCGAACCAAACTATAACGGTACTGGCACGAAGCCACAAAAGCCTAGAACCCCTCGCCGCACAACTTCATAACCTGAATGTACCTATTCGCTATGAGCGACAGCAAAACATACTTGAGCACGAAGCAGTACTGCAAGTGATTAACGTATGTAGAGTTGTACAGGCACTACTCACGGGCGATCAAGAAACCGCGAATGCAGTACTTTGCCAACTACTCCGACACCCGATGTTCTGTATTGAAAACGAAGTTCTGTGGCGACTTGCAGAAGAGAATCGCTATAGCCCGCAGTGGCTTGCCAGTATTCTAAATACACCAGAAACAACCGAATTTGGTGAATGGCTCAATTGGCTTACCACCGAAGCTAGCTACCAACCGCTTTCACTCATAATTGAACACATCCTTGGTATCAGGGAAGATTCACCGCAAAGCTATCTTCGACACTATTATATTGAAGACCAACAACTTTCTTCTACCTATATTCAAACCCTTTCAGCGATACGGCTACTGGGAGAACTGGTCAATGAGTTCACGCCAGAATCAACCGCCGTCTTAAACGACTTTCTTTTATTTATAGATACCGAGACTGCCAACCATAAAACAATTTCAGACAACTCTGCACTGATTAGCGGTGGACCGGCAGTGGAACTTCTTTCAGTTCATAAAGCAAAGGGTCTTGAATTTGACTGTGTCTATATTATTGATGCAGTAGAAAAAGACTGGCAACCTTCAGGCAGTAGAGAAGGTGTACCTGCAAATTTACCCCTCCAGCCTCCGCTCGAAACCGAAGATGAATATGTGCGACTCATGTATGTAGCCGCCACGCGCGCGAAACATACAATCGTATTTTCAAGCTACCGAAAAAATGGATCAGGCGAAGATGTTCTACCGACACCACTCATCCATGCCTTCTCGCCAATTGAAATGAGCGAACCAACTGAAGATCAAACGGTAGCAATTTTAGAAACCGCGCTTGCCTGGCCGCGCCTGAATGCAACAACTGAAAAAGAGATTTTAGGTGATATTCTTGAGCGTTTTTCTATTAACGCAACAAACTTGATTGGATTCCTCGATGTGACTGAAGGCGGACCAAGTACATTTTTAGAACGAAGCCTTCTACGGTTACCATCTGTAAAATCGGACTTCATGAGCCATGGTACGGCAGTACACTCAGCACTTGAACTTGCCCAGAAACAGGTAAACCTTGGCGCATTCAACCTAGATACCATAAAAGAAGAGTACCGTCGTACCTTACAGAAAGAACACCTACCCGCAGACCAACTTACAAAGCAAACTGTGTATGGTGAAAAAATTCTTGACAAACTATTTATTGATCTTGGCTACACTTTGCAGAAGGGGAGTATCCCCGAGCAGTCTCTCTCCCGACTTGTTGTTGGCGATGCCTTGGTCGGCGGAAAGCTCGATAGAATCGACTATCTAGATGATACATCGATACGAATTGTCGATTACAAAACTGGTAGTGGTCTCTCGAGTTTTACCACAAAAGACAAAACCAAAGAGGTCAAAGTCTGGAAGCATACACTTCAGCTAACATTCTACGCACTACTCGCGCAGGTAGACCCTGAGCTCAGTAAGTACAAAAATATTGAGGGGCAAATGGTGTATGTAGAAAGTAGTTACGCAAAAGGGTTAACACTCTCGTATACTCCGACTCAGGAAGAAATCGACAGGCTCGCAAAACTAATTCAAGCCGTCTGGCACAGAGTGAAAAACTACGACCTCCCGGATACCTCGCACTACGAACCAACCCTCGCCGGCATCCAACAGTTCGAACAAGACCTCCTGGTGGCCTAGTAGATAGTAGTTGGTAGATAGAATATGGAAGGTAGTCTCGCACTTAACCAGTCGAATGAAAGGGTCATCCGCCTAGGCGGATCCAATCATCAATAATCAACCTCCTTGGGCAATCATTCAGCAAGAACCCGAAGTATTGCAGATCATGGAGAAGTGAATCAAGGCAGTACTTTTTTTGCATCCGTAATTAAATGATAGTATGCAAAAATGCTTGTCATTGTACTGCTGCGCTTTGAAGTGATCGGAGATACATCGAGTGCTTGATGCTATGATGAAAGTTTTTAGCTTACTTTTTTGAAAAAGTAAGGAAAGAAAGAATTGAAGACCTAGATTCCCAGTCGAGCTGAGAATGACAAGACAGACGAAAGAAGTGTATTTGAAATATAATCTACTGGATCCCGTATCGAGTACGGGATGACGCGATATAAGGTCATAAACTGAAACAAAATTGTCTGTAGGTATTCAATAGACTGTTGACTCATAGAACTAAATCTTGTATGATGTTCAGGCCTGTTGCGCTCAAACCGAGCAGCACAAGAGCACTTTGACAGACGCGATATCGGACAGCAAAACATACAGACTAAAAGATTCCTGCCTTCGCAGGAATGACACGTCTAGTCTGAATGTTTTGTTGTCTGAGTCAAATAGACACATTCATACGAGTACTCGAATTTTACAATCCGGATACTCGTTAAGGTCGGATCCTGCCGTATCACCGCAAAGGGGGGAGAGGTTCGTGCTGCCGCTTCATCGCCGGTACGATGCTTACTTTCGTGGTGTACGGCAGGGTCCTGTGGGGTGTATAACTCAGTGGAAGAGTGACAACCATCCAGGTTGCAAACATGGGTTCGATTCCTGTTATGCCCACTGGACCGAGCGTACCCTTACACGAGCGATCCTCGTGCTAAGGCCGCTCGGCCCTACCATCTATCCATCCAGCGAGTAGGAAGTAGCCACTTGGCAAAGCCAAGCAATACCGAAAACCAAGCAAGGAATGCAACCCGAAACGGCAAAAGCACCCATTACTCAAGCTGCGGGAAGCCCCGATACCTCCACTGGCGTGATGTCGAAAACGGCAACACAGACTGTGAAAAGTCTGATTGCCGCGGCACATACCAGTGAGTTCGAGAAGTGACTCTGCGTGGGGTTGCTTCGAGAGGATGATGGATGTGTCTTTGCCGAGACATAGAGATTTCTAGTGCGCGTGGTGCAACATGCTTGCCTGGTCTCCAGTCGTTAGCGCGTCTGTCCATCTTCCGGAGTTGATAATAATTATCACCTGCGGAAGATGTAATAACACTACCTGTAGCGGTATACGCTAACCCTAGCGTTACACCAGTAGTGTAGATGGTATACTAAATTATAATGACAATCTGGGAAGAACTACCGAAACCATTTTTTGTGCTTGCCCCTATGGAAGCCGTCACTGACCACGTTTTTAGACGTGTAGTTACACGTGCCGCCCAACCAGACCTCTATTTTAGTGAATTCACGAACGCAACTGGGTGGGTCCACGCCGGTGAAAAGGCCGTTGCTGGCCGACTGACGATTCATGCAGATGAAAACTATCCACTAATTGCCCAAATTTGGTGCTCTGAACCAGAAGATATCGCCAAGCTTGCAGCCTACTGTAAAGAACTTGGCTATAAAGGGATAGATTTAAACATGGGTTGCCCTGCAAAAACAGCCGTGAAAAACAGTGGGGGATCAGCCATGATTAAACAACCTGAACTCGCTGCAGAAATTATTGCCGCAGCTAAGACCGCTGGTCTTCCGGTAAGCGTGAAGACGAGACTCGGCTATTCTAGTGTTGATGAATGGGATACCTGGCTCCGGCATCTACTACACCAAGATCTTGCCGCACTCACCGTACACCTACGAACCAAAAAAGAAATGAGCAAAGTACCTGCTCACTGGGATCTTGCGGTAGACATTAAAAAACTGAGAGATGAAATTGCACCAAATACACTACTTATAGGTAATGGAGATGTCGCAAATAAAACGCAGGCTCAAAAACTCGTAGCAGAAACAGGCGTAGACGGCATAATGATTGGGCGTGGAATCTTCACAAACATATTTGCGTTTGAAGAAACCGAAACAAAACATTCACAAGCGGAATTATTGCAGCTACTCAACTATCACTTAGATCTATTTGATGATGATGGCAGTACTAAACCGTATGAAACGCTCAAGCGATTCTTTAAAATATATATTCGTGACTTTCCAGGTTCTAGTGATTTAAGGGCTCGACTCATGGAGAGCACCGATACAACAGAGGCACGTGCAATACTTAGTACAGAACTTACGTAAATCTAGTATACTTATTTCATACTAACAATAAGGAATACTCAGATGGAAACCGAACACAAGAAAAAAACTACTTTACCGGTGTATGATTCAAACCCATTTACACTGGCGTTTAATTCACTAACTAGAATGTTCAACAAGAACGTCGGCTGGGCAATAGCTATTTTAGTACTTGGATTTTTCAGCTTTATAGGGCAGTCAATCAGTAACCTCAGCTCAAATTCATATACACCCTCATCAACCCCTAGCTCTCAGGTGCAAGACTATCCTTCTCTTGGTATGCCCAACCCGAACCCTAGGACTGACGTATCCGACACAAATGTAGCAGCAGTTATTGCAATTGCACTACTCGTGCTTGTAATAGTTACCGCTATTATTGTAGTCGGAACAGCGATAAGTGTTTTTATAGGTGGCATGTTTAGTTACGTGGCCCTCCAGAGTGAAAAAGAAAAGAGTGTCAGCTTCAGCGAGGCATGGGAAGCAACCGCAAAACGATTCTGGAGACTCCTGGGTGCACAGCTACTCGCAGGCTTAAAAATTTTTGGCTGGACACTTCTTCTAATCGTACCTGGAATTATTGCAGCATTTCGATACGCACTACTTCCATATGTAATTATGGCTGAAGGTGCGGATTCAAAAGGAGTTATTAAATCTCACGATTCCACGAAGGCACTTGTGAAGGGCCGTCTTATGGAAGTATTCGGTGTTGCAACAGTCGCCGGGATAATACCGTTTATCGGCTCGCTTTTAGGAATAACGGGCAACGCAGCACTCTACACACAGATGAAGGCGTACTCCGATGCCGGCGTAGAAAAACCAAAAATTCACTGGCTAAACTACCTCGGACTTATATTACTTGGTGCACTATTTGCCTTCATACTACTTATAGGGATCCTCGTAGTAATTATCGCCGTAGCAGCCAACTAAAAACTTCGATTCTGCCTAAAATCTAACTTCCGAACACTAAGGGCTCACTATAGACCCCGAGTAAATCCAGCTTCATACATTCTGCCGCTCTCTTATTTGTAACCAAATCTACGATAGCCCTTCCTGTACCAGAGAACGTGATGAAGAATTCACTATACTCAGTACCACGAATAGTTAG
>JBGSPG010000015.1:0-4573 GCA_041738725.1 Saccharimonadales bacterium (SeqCode) | reverse complement strand
TGCGGAACGTACGTCTTTGACAGGAGCCTACCCACAAAACTTGTTTCACTAGACATATCTTTTGACTCAAATTGTATGATTGATCTCTGCATTGGGCGCTCACTCACGTGTATACTATCGCCATTACATGTTGGCTGCTCTCCAGGGAGACTAATAAACAGTTGGTCGAGAGTATAGTTATACAGTAAAGCCGCTTGCGGGATATCATCAGTTACTAACCCAATGAGACACATATAAAATGGGTCACCTCTGACAAAGTGTTCGGTGCCGTCGATCGGATCAACAGTCCAGAAGTTACTCTTATCACCGCTTGTTCCGTGCTCTTCACCGCAAATACCCAGATCAAACGTTTCATCTATAAGAATTTCTCGAATTGCTAGTTCAATCTCACCGTCGAACCTTGTGAGAACTGTCTGATAATCATCATTTTTATGAACACTGTGGACGTTACCTGAAGCGGCCATTAGCTCAGACCGACGAGATTTAAGATAATCCGTAATTTCATCAAATTTTTTAGCAATATACGTATTTGTTAACTTCATTTTTCACCTATACTGTTTCTTTTAATTAAGCGTTATACTTGCAACTTTATATGCTTCGTCAAGTTCCCTACTAACTTCTTCGATAAAGGGCTCCTGATCTACGTAGCCAAGTCCTATGAACCCATGTATCGTACCGTTTTCTTTGTAATCTGCGGTTTCAATATCATATGGATAATCCTCGCGCCGTGGATTATGAGTGTAGAATATATCTGTTTTCCTCATATAATCCTCGTTCGGTTGCCATAACCATACTCTTTGTCGCGGAAATGAATCTGGAGAGCTATCGGTGTTTTTAAAAACTCTTACCCACTTACGAGATCCAACAACAACCGTAAATTCTCTAATCATAGGCAGGCCGGTCTCGAGGCATCTGTTGGCTGAAGCGACTGAATATACACCAAAATTTGGATCTACTTCAGAAGGATGTGGAGCCAACTCATAATAATCATCAAATAAATTCATCCCTTTTTGCATCACCAGCCGTAAGGAATCCTGCAGTGGCAACAATCGTGATCTTAACCCTGCTGACGACATATCTACTTGTTCAGCACTGCCAGGCATCTATGTCTCGTTTTTCCAACGGGTTTGACACTCTTTGATGATTTTTTTTGCGTCCTGCGCATCGCCCCAACCGAGTACTTTAGTTGAACCAGGTTTTTTGAGGTCTTTATAGTGGTTGAAGTGATGTTCTAGCTGCCTTTTAACTCCATCAGAAAGATCATCCAGCGATGTAATAGCATCACCGGTATTTCTGTCATCAGCAGGTACAACTATGACTTTATGATCCATTTCACCGTCATCTTCAAAGTTTAAAATTCCAATTACTCGCGCTTCTTCAACGACGAGTCCCATTGGGAGGCCTTCTTCGGTAATTACCAGCGTGTCAAGCTCATCACCATCTTCGTCTAGTGTCTGCGGAATGAAGCCATAACTACATGGTTTTGCAAAAATAGCAGGCTCTACACGATCAAGCACGAAAACTGCTTTTTTGCGATCCCACTCAGCTTTGAGCATACTGCCTTTAGGAATCTCTATTACTGTAGTAATAATACCGTTTTCTACATCACCTGCATCAAAAATTTGATTAAAATCTGCCATTTGTTTTCCTTATGAATTAACTGATGTACTCAGTATAACAAATGCTATACTTGTACGTATGAAAAAATATATCATTGGATCTGTTATTGTGCTTATAGCAATCATAGTTACAGGCTTTATTCTTACACAAAAGACTTCGGCACCTGGTACTGAAAATTCCAAAGCCGTCACTAGTCGTACGGATAGTATCTCTGCAGCAACTGTATCTACGCATAGTTCAAAAAGTGACTGTTGGACAACTATAGATGGCTCTGTCTATAACATTACAGAGTTCGTATCCAGTCATCCCGGTGGTGACGTTATCGTTCAGGCCTGTGGAACAGATGGTACGGACTTATTCAATAACCGTGAAGGTAACGGCAAAAAACACTCACCGACCGCTGATGTAATTCTTGCAAAGTACAAAATCGGAGAGATTACGAACTAATCATTTTCTTCCGCATTTTTTTATATTCAGAAGCGTTCATCCACGTTGTTGAATCTTTTACCCTATCAACAAACAAAATTCCGTTACAGTGGTCTGCTTCATGCTGAAACACGTGCGCTGCCAGACCTGCTAGCTTCCGGGTGTGTAGCTTGCCCTTCTCGTCATAAAAACGGGCGGTTATAGTTGGCCACCTCATGGCTTTTGCAAAAACAGGCGCACTGAGGGCACTAAAGCTAATACACCCTTCCCACATACCTACTGATTTACCTGCGTGGTCTATAACTTCAGGATTAATAATCACCTGCTCAAAGGGTTCAACATCTGGTCGGCTTGGCGTCTTCTTAATAGCAATCACCGAAACTGCCACGCCCACCCCAACTTGGGTCGCGGCGAGTCCAACGCCATACTTACGGTTATCACAAGTAAATTTCATGTCACAGATCAACTGTTGAATTGTCTCACTTTTAATATCCTCTTTGGAGAGCTGTCTTGTTTTAGTTCTCAAAACAGAATTACCAAACTCAGTACGCTTCAGAATTTTAGGTTTGTAGTCGCTCATTAAATCGATGATACCACATAACGTACGGATGTCATCCCACTACTCAATCGTAGCCGAGCATAAACTCCGGCAGGGATCTTTAATAGATTGGATCCTGAATCAAATTCAGGATGACAGACAGAGGTAATGGACTACTTCTTGTTGTGGGGATTTTCGAGAAACTCACGAATTTTGAGTGCAGCAGTCGCGCCCTCGCCGACAGCGCTGGCTATTTGCATAGTTGCACCGCTCCGAACGTCTCCGCTCGCAAACACACCCTTCAGTGTAGTTTGGAGATTCTGGTCAGTTTTTATGAATCCGACCTCATCGAGTTCAATTTTAGAGCCTTTAAGGAACTGTGTGTTCGGGAGTAAGCCGACAAATACAAATACACCATCTGTGACAAACTCAGTCTTTTTGCCGTCTTCTGTACCAATAACTTTAACAACTTTACTATCTTCTCCAACAATCTCGTCTGTTGTTGTTTTAAGGTGAACGGTGATCTTCTTTTCTTTCACCGCTTTATCTAGCTCGTGCTGAAGCACCTCGCTGGCTCGAATTTCTGAACGTACCAGTAAATTAATGTGTGATGTAAAACGAGTGAGAAACAGTGCCTCTTGAATAGCAGAATTACCTCCACCAACCACAACAAGCTTTTTGTCTCGGTAAAATGCACCGTCACAGGTGGCACAGTAGTGGACCCCTCTACCATAGAACTCCTCTTCACCCGGAACGCCTATCTTCTTCCAATCACTTCCGGTAGCAATAAGAACTGCCTTAGCGTGATATTCCGTATCGTCAATTGTCTTAATGACTATTTTTCCATCATTACTATCAATAGTCGCGACTTCGCCGTACTGAATATCTGCACCGAAGCGTTCTGCCTGCTTTTCAAGCTTGTCTGCAAGGTCTAGTCCTGTTATACCTTCTGGGAAGCCTGGGTAATTGTCTACCTGGTCTGTAATAGCAGCAAGGCCACCTACAACGCCTTTTTCAAGCAGAGTAGTCTTTATGTCCTCCCTAGTGGTATACACGGCTGCAGCAAGCGCTGAAGGACCAGCACCAATCATAATTAATTCGGTTTCAACGGGCTTACTCACACACTCTCCCTACTACTTGATTGATATCTAACTAATTATACCAAAGCTGGCATAAGTTGACCGGGGTTATAGCCGGTAATAACACTTCGAGAGCCAGTGGTGTCGTCTTGAACTACGGTTACAGGCACACGCTGTTGACCACTCAGTTGAAGTACTTCTTGGTGACGATCTGGTGATTCGTCAATGTTAACTTCATCGTATTGGTGACCCTTCATGGTAAGGATTTTTTTGACCATCTTGCACTGACCGCAAGTGTTAGATGTATAGATAATAACTTTTTTTGCCATTGTACTGTTCCTTTGATTTTTAACCGTTTTTAACTGTTTCTACGAATTTTTAAACTTTGATCTCTCTTACGTTCAAGCATACTGCTTATGGTGTAACGATGTCAATACGCTACGCTATATGTGTTGTCTATTTTACTATTTTTGTTTACTTCACCTCCGTAAGTTCAACTATAAATACTAACGGTCCAAAAGGCCGTCCATCACCATTGTCGGTTGCGCCATAGGCCTTTTCAGCAGGAATCGTAATCTTAACAACAGCGCCTTGTTTTACGCCAGTGAGGCCCTCTGTCCATCCTGTAATTACACCGCTCAGTGGAAAATCGATTGGTGTAACTGTGCCGCCCTTATTTGTGCTATCAAATATTTTACCGTCAGACGTCCAGCCAAAGTAGTTTGCGCTAACGGTAGATTCTGCAGTTACTGCAGTACCGTCACCTTGTTTAAGTGTTTCTACTTTTAGTTCAGTTACTGATGCTGGGTCAAACGGTGTTGCTTCATACCCTGGAAGTGGTTCTTTTGGCACTTGTGCCTCCTTTTGTTGTTTTAGTTGTTCTTGAATCTGTTTCTGTAATTGTTCTTGC
>JBGSPG010000002.1:0-2122 GCA_041738725.1 Saccharimonadales bacterium (SeqCode) | reverse complement strand
TCACCGTCATATTTGGCATGAGCGCAAGACCGCAGCGTATTGAGTTTTTATGCAATATCTCGGAGATAGTAGCGATATCAGTATCTTCAGTGAGATGAACGGTAACAAGATCTGGCTGCAGCCGAACAAGTGTGTCAATTTCTGCAATTGGGTTCTGATGCATCAGGTGGATATCAGCGATAACCGTTTTAGGCCACCAGACCTGATCGAGTGTAATACTTTTATTACCCGTATACACACCGTCCATTAAATCAATATGAATCCTCGAGGCAAATGATTCTACTCGCTCAATCTGTTCTCGGTAGGTATGCTGATTTTCGGCTGTAATTGTGGGGCAAATAATACTCATATACTGATTGTACCATCTACCGCTATACTATAATGATGGACAAATCTGAACTTATCCGGCTATCACGCAGACGCTTTAACCCGCTTCAACGTAAAACCTTAAGTCGCTCTATTAATTTTGCAACCAATAAACATACCGGCCAAAAACGTCTTTCCGGTGAAGATTACATAATGCATCCAATGAACGTAGCTGCAATTTTAATTGAGTGGAACCAAGACCTAGATACCGTGATTGCAGGCGTACTCCATGATACCGTTGAAGATACACAGACATCACTTGCTGAGATTGAAGAACAGTTCGGTAAGAATGTCGCGTTCCTCGTAGACGGAGTAACTAAAGTTAGTGCGATACGTAGTGGAATGCGCGGAATTGAAAGTTATCTTCCTCAGACCAGAGATAATCTGAGCAAGTTACTGATTGCAGTTGGTCAAGACGCCAGAGTACTTGTAATTAAGCTTGCAGATCGGTTGCATAACCTTCGAACACTCGAATACTTACCACCAGAAAAACAGCAAAAAATAGCACGCGAATCACTAGAAATATTTGCTCGCCTGGCTGATCGACTCGGAATGGGTCGGGTTCGTGTTGAGATTGAAGAGATTGCGTTTTCGTACCTAGAACCAAAACGCTATGCCTATCTAAAGAAACTCAGTAAGAAGAGGATATCTAAAGCGTACGCAAGACTCGACGGAATTAAACAAGAGATCTCCGACGAGCTCACAAACCAAAAGATAAAACATACTATTGATGGTCGGATAAAGAGTATTTACAGCTTACATAAAAAATTAGCTAAGTATAACGAAGATATCGACGAAATATATGACTTACTTGCAATCAGAATTATTGTCAGGGATACCGCGCAGTGCTACAAAACAATGGGTGTTATACACCAGCTTCATCAACCAATTGTTGAAAAAATTAAGGATTATATCGCCTCACCCAAGACAAACGGCTACCAGAGCCTTCATACAACCGTTAAAACAAGAGATGGGCAAGTTATTGAGTTCCAAATTCGCTCTCAGCAGATGCATGACTTTGCTGAGCATGGCCTTGCCGCAAGCTTCCACTACAATGAACAAAAACTTTCAAAAAATTACTTCAAACGTAAAACTGTTAGTGCAGTACCAGGGCATCTTGATTGGACAAGTGAACTCAAAGAGGCGGCTCAACTCATACAGGGAGGAGCTCCTATAGAAGAGGTCAAGGTTGATCTTTTTGGCGATCGAATATTTGTGTATTCACCCAAAGGAGATATTTATGATCTCCCTGATGGCGCGTTCCCATTGGACTTTGCCTACGCAGTTCACTCAGAACTCGGCGAAACTGCACAAACATTTTTAGTGAACAGCAAAATTGTCAGGTTTAACCATCTTCTTCAGAGCGGTGACATCGTTTAAGTACGAACAAATAAAAAGTCTAAGCCAAAGTCTGACTGGATCAAAACTGTCAAAACATCGAAAGCCCGTAATAAAATACGTGGCTATCTAAAGACTCATGACTAGATCCTAAAAATCATCAATTTCTTGAATACGTCTTGTGTGACGTGCTGCCCCAGAAAATTTTGTGTTGAGCCATGCGTTAATTACGTCTTTAACGTTATTAAAATCACCATTAAGAATTCGTGCAGGCAAACTGAGTACATTACTATCGTTATCTAAACGTGACATTTTAGCCTCATCTTCATCCCACGCTACCGCAGCACGAATACCCCTAAATCTATTTGCAGCTATTGCCATCCCTTGACCGCCGCCACAAATAAGAATTGCCCTAGCA
>JBGSPG010000100.1:0-5359 GCA_041738725.1 Saccharimonadales bacterium (SeqCode) | reverse complement strand
TGTTGAAACTGATGAGAGTGATGCCCGACGTGACAGCGCAACCTCTGCTACCAGACCACCCGTGGTTGCAGTTATGGGTCATGTTGATCATGGTAAGACAAGTTTGCTCGACGCGATCTTAGATTTAAAAGTAGTGAGTGGTGAAGCTGGTGGGATCACGCAGCATATTTCTGCCTATCAAACAGAACATGGTGGCAGGCTCCTTACGCTACTTGATACTCCTGGTCACGAAGCTTTTTCTGCACTTCGTCAGCACGGTGCACGTCTTACGGACGTTGTAATTGTAGTCGTGGCAGCGGATGATGGCGTAAAACCTCAAACATTAGAAGCTATTAAGTTTGCCAAAGACGCCAAGGCGAAAATTATTGTTGCTTTGAATAAGATTGACAAGCCTGATGCGGATGTAAATCGAGCAAAACAAAGCTTAGCGGATGCCGGACTCATGCCAGAAGAATGGGGCGGAGATATAGTAATTGCTGAAGTGTCCGCAAAAACTAAACAAGGTATACCTGAACTTCTCGACATGGTACTACTTCTTTCAGATATTGAGGAATTACGCGCTGACGCCGAAGGTAGTGCTGAGGGTATCGTAATTGAGGCGCATATGGCGCAGGGACAGGGCGCACTTGTCTCAGCATTAATCGAACATGGCCAACTCAGTAAAAGTGATTTTATTGTTGTAGGTGCAACCTACGGTAAAATACGGACACTTTGTAATTGGCATAATGAAGAAATTATCACAGCGGGTCCGTCTACGCCAGTTCGTCTGACGGGCTTTAAAGAATTACCACAATTTGGTGATCACCTTAGCGTAACTAGTTCTGAAAAAGAAGCTCGTGATCGGGCCGAGCGGGCAAAAAGCCGTAAAGTTACCGGTAAGTTGAATATGACGAGTAGCGACCTTATCGGGCTTATAAATAAAAATGCCCAGGTAAAAGAAGTACCGGTGATTATTAAAGCCGATGTTCAAGGTTCTCTTACATCTATCACAGATAGCTTGCGACTGCTAGAAAACGCAGAACTTAAAATGCACGTTATTGGATCTGGCGTCGGCAGTATCACCGAGAATGATGTACAGATGGCATCTACAAGTAAAGCCTTAATTTACGCATTTAACGTGTCGATCCCAGTAAACGTTAAGAAGTTAGCTGAGCGCGAATCTGTTTCTATTCGCGAGTTCAAGGTAATTTATGAACTTCTGGATGATGCTAAAGATGTACTTACTGCACTTCTTGAGCCAGAAATTATTGAAACTGAACTGGGTAAACTGATCATACGGGGTGTATTTAGAACTACAAAAGATGAAATTATCTGTGGTGGTGAAGTAACAAAAGGTAAAGTTGAACCAAAGACAAAAGCTCGTGTTATAAGAGATAAGGTTGAGATTGCTGAAGTTGAAGTATTGAGTGTTAAGCGACAACAACAAGAAGCAAAAGAAGTTTTTGAAGGTGAAATGTGTGGGTTGCAACTGAAGCCGAACAAAAAAGTTCTACTTGAAGAAGGCGATAGACTAGAATTTTATAAGCGTGAAGAAGTTCAGCGTACGCTGTAGGTCTGGTATACTTATTACTATAAATAGGATATTTGCATGATTAGAATCGACGACACGCTACTAGAAGAACTCGGCCTGATGGCTCTTCCAAAAGAAGAGCGCGATGCATTACTAAGGCAAATCTACGAAACACTCGAAATGCGTGTTGGCATGAAGCTTGCTGAACGAATGAATGATCAGCAGCTCGACGAATTTGAACGGTTTATCGATGGCGACATTGCATTTACTGAGAGTTACCTCAGTGCTCAGAAGCCTGGATGGCAGCAAGGTGAGGCGTATCTTGGTGCAGTTACTGCCGCACAGCAAAATTCACAGAAGCGAGGTACCGCTTTTAACGAGAATGCCGTGAAGTCAGAATTTGGCGCACTTAGCTGGCTTGAAACTAACTTCCCAGACTACAAACAGGTCGTCGCGGGTGAGCTCGATAAGCTTAAGTCTGAGATTAAACAAGATTCAGGCAAAATAGTTCAGGCTATGCAGGACCCTGCAGCAATTTCAGCACCACAAAATTATACACAGTCACCAACTCCTCCTGTTCAGACACCACCTACCTATTCTGCTCCACAACCACTGCAGCAACCACCTGCACCAAGCTATGACCAAAACCAGCAGCCCCCGATGGCTGCCTAGTTACGTATCTATTCGTATCCTATTTTCGTAGCCTCTCAGAAATGACTGAGTGTCCATCGGCTTTTTACCATCCGGACAGAGCTTCTCTATAATTAATGAACCCTTGGTCGTTTGGATACCTATTTGTTTATCTTCAGTTACATACATAGTACCCTCTGGACGTTTATGTTCGGATCCACCCAGCGTCGTTTGCAGAACTACAACATCAACATTTCCAATTGTTGTTCTCGATTTCGGCCATTGTTGGTAGGCTCTCACTTCTCGCTCTAGGACTTCAGCAGGTTTACTAAAATCAAGTATGCCGTCTGACTTCACGAGTTTCCGTGAGTAAGAGGCCTCAGATGGATAATCTGCGATACGACCCTTCATATCGTCTTGGCTTACTGCAGTATTCTCACCGTTTAGGTAGAGTGGTACCTGCTCAGCAAGTAACGAATTACTTAAATGGATGAGTGTATTGGTTAGGCTCGGTGTGGTTTCGGTTCCATCTAGTGGAACTATACCAACAGAGAGGAGTGGGCCTTCGTCCATGGCTTCAACGAGTAGCATTAAACTGACACCAGTCTGCTTCTGGCCAGATAAGATAGAAAAGGTTATTGGGTCTGCACCACGCCATTGGGGCAGGAGCGAGAAGTGGCTATTTACGATGCCTTTTTCAAAAGAATCTATAACTGATTGACTTACAATAATTCCAAAATCAATAAGTACACCGAGTTCACTACTGAATCCAGCATTTTTGACGGCAGTCGATGTGCTTTTTTTGTCAGTTACTTCAATAATGCGCAGGTTGTTATTATTCGCAACCGAAAGTACAGGGAATTCACCCCTATGGTGTGCAGGTTTCGGCTTCGTAACCACAGCTTCGACTGAAAAATTTTCTAGTAGTAACTCTAATGAACGAGCCGCGACGGGACCGCTACCAAAGAATACTATGCTGGGTTTACGGTTCATATACTAATCCCACAGAATCGAATTATTTTTGATGTATGTATCGTAATCAAGCGGCTCAATTGTTCCCTGGTCGTTCATTTTAAAGAAGGCTTGTTGACTATCTTTAATATGGTCAATAAAGAGAATCCCATGAGTATGGTCGGTTTCGTGCTGTATTAGCCGTGCTAAAAAACCATGTGCAGTCACGCGGAATGATTCACCCTGCTCATTAAGCGCTTTCACCTTTACGCTCTGGTGACGGGGGACTTTTCCGTAGATTTCAGGCACACTGAGACAGCCTTCAAAATCTTCTTCAATTGGGCCAAGTCTCTTTACAATTTCAGGGTTTATAAAAACAGTGAACTGTTGGTTCGACACGTCATCATAGTCATTTCGAACTATGAATATACGGTAGAGTTGGTTTACTTGGATTGCGGCAAGTCCCACGGCAGCTTCGTGATCACGAGAATTCTCCCAGTCAATAGTCGCTGCTATCATATCAGAAATAAGTTTCTGAATTTCTTCAGTGATTATCCCCACTCTAGCTGAGCGTTTACGCAAATTAGGTTCGGGCACCGTTATAATGTCATCTTTTGTCATTATACAAATTATAACAGATATAGAATTGCTAGAGTAGGTTAGTGGGATCAAGTGTGAAGTGCCATCGAGCGGGCAGGTGTTTTACGACTTCAACCAATGTGGCTCGGTTTGGAGAACTAACTATAAGCTGCTGATAAAACTGATTACCCTTATGTTCATGAAACGCCGGGGAGGGTCCGCGAATAAATAGTGATGGGTGAAGGTGTTTTATTTTCCCCGCAAACTCTTTTGCGGCTTTTTCAGAACTCGACTTTGACGCGTATCCAACAGTGATATGTAAAATAAATGTGAATGGTGGCATATGTTCGGCCTGACGTTCAATAAGTTCATGAGTATAAAAACCATCATAATCTTGGTTTACCGCGTGAATAATTGCAGGATGGTCCGGGTTAAGGGTTTGCACAATAACGGATGATTTTTGACCCCTGCGACCAACTCTCCCAATGACCTGAGTGGTGAGTTGAAAGGCACGTTCACTGCTAGAGTAATCTGGTATGAAAAGTTCGCTGTCTGCCTGGATAATACCGACGGTAGAAAGATGGGGCAGGTCGAGACCTTTTGCGATTCCCTGGGTACCGATAAGTATGTTGACTTCGTTATTATAAAGCTCTTGGTAACGGTAGTGTAGCTGTTGGTTTTCTTTTGTATCACTGTCAAATCGTGCAACCGTTAGGCTTGGATACAGTTTTTGTACCTCAGATTCTATACGTTTACTACCAAATCCCTTAAACTCTATGTCAGGGCTACTGCATTCCGGGCACATCTGCGGCAAGCTATTTATATAGCCGCAGGTATGGCATTGGAGCTGAGCGCTATCGTGATGTAGCCTGAGTGATATATGACAATTTGGACACAGTGCCGACCAGCCGCACTTACTGCATAGGCTCATTCTGGCAGTACCACGCCTGTTATGAAACAACAAGATTTGTTCGTTTTGAGCAACTGCATTGTTCATGGCTAGAATGAGTTTTTTGCTGAACAAAGAATGTGTACCAAATGCCTGCCTGTCTCGCATATCAACAACTTCTATAGATGTATTCCGAGTCACGGTAGGAGTGAGCATTTCAATAATGGGTGTGTGTGTTTGCTCCGCTAGGTAATAATCTGCAACCGCGGGTGTAGCGCTACCGAGTATTAATTTGACGTCGCCCGCACACAGATCCGCTAGCTTACGCGCAACCCTGAGCGCATTATATTTAGGCAGAGAATCTTGCTGGTAACTCGGTTCATGGGCTTCATCTACGACAATTAAACCGATGTTACTAAGCGGTGAAAATAGCGTTGATCGTGGCCCAACCAAAATCCATGGTTCGTCTGATTGTATGAGTGTTTGCCAATTTACGTGGCGCTGAGCCTCGGTTAAACCCGAGTGCATAACCAGGACGTTTGTATGAAGATGACTAAATTCAGTTGATAGTTGTGGCGTCAGAGAAATTTCTGGGACTAAGATCAGTACGCTTTTACCTCTAGATATTACTGATTTTGCAAGTTCTTGGTAGACTCTTGTTTTACCAGATCCCGTGATGCCATGAAGTAGGTGAGTGGTTTGCTCCGAATCAGAAATACGTTTAATTGCAGTCTGTTGCTCAGTAGCGAGCGGCTGAGATTTTGTGCTTCTTTTTGGAGCTGCTGTGGTTTGTCTTACCT
>JBGSPG010000026.1:0-4502 GCA_041738725.1 Saccharimonadales bacterium (SeqCode) | reverse complement strand
CTCAAGTTTTCATCTTCCCACGCTTGGTCGTGGCAGGAGATAGTAGATTGATCTGGGCGTGGTGGCAACTTCTGCGCAACGTCAGATACTCCCGCACCATACGTCGAAATCCCACTTACAAGCAGTACTGCACCAACTAATGCATCTAGCATATAACCCTCATGGTTATAGTGTATATCTTTTTCTGTTGTCTTGTCATCCTGAACCTGATTCAGGATCCATGGTTTTATTTGATTAGATTCTGAATCAAGTTCAGAATGACAAGTCTTACTGACTGGCGGTACTTGGGATGTGACATACTAGGGGTATGCAGCTTATTGATACACATTGCCATATTCATGACTTAGAGTTTTTTGATGGCGAGTCGGCTAACTCTACCTACGATCAGGCATCTGAACAGCTTGAAGCCTTGCTACTCATAGGTACGAGCCTAGAAGACAGTAAGCGGGCTGTAGAATTCGCACATTTACATCCTGAAAAGTGCTGGGCAAGCGTTGGGATTCATCCGCATGAGGCGAGTAAGCTCTCGGAAGCCGAAATAACAGAACATGTAGCGGGAATTGCACAACTGGCTTCTGACGAAAAGGTGAAGGCGATTGGCGAGTGCGGTTTTGATTTTTACTATAATGACCGGTCTGAGGTGCTAACTAAACAAACACAGTTATTTAAAGGCCAGTTAGAAGTTGCACAGCAGCATGATTTACCACTGAGTTTTCATGTCAGGGAGGCATTCGATGATTTCTGGTCAGTATTTGATGAATTCACCGGTATACGCGGAGTTCTGCATAGTTTTACAGATCGGCCGAAGCATTTAGAAAAAGCGCTAGAGCGGGGGCTATATATTGGTATAAACGGCATAGCAACGTTTACGAGCCACGACTGGCAACGGGAGTTATTTAAGACGATTCCTATAGAATCGATTGTTGTAGAAACTGATACACCCTTCTTGACACCGCACCCATTCCGTGGTACTATCAACAAGCCTGAAAATGTGATATATATCACAAACTTTTTGGCGGAGTTGAGAGGAGAAGATGTTACATACATTACAAAATGCACTACAAAGAACGCCCGAAGCCTCTTCGGACTCTCTTGATACTGTTTTTTTTGAAAAAGCTCCATCAGCTGAGATATTTGCTATACCTGAATCTGCGGTAGCAGAACCAGGCCGAGCGCCACTACGGGGCACACTCTCTAATTTGGTAGTAGTAAATAATGAATCTCCGGAAGCTCGTTCAGTTTCTGCTGCTGTATCAGGCCGAGCACTACTTGTCAGTGACCAGATTACTCAGTTACGAGCTGGCGCAACACATTATAACGTGCAGAGTAGGGGTATTAATCGTGCTGCGTAAAGTCCTTGAGGTCATTCTTGGCAAACAAATCGTAGATAGCATGTATGGAAGCATGCCCCAGTTTAGTACTACGCATCATTATTCAAGAATTGAACGAGATTATATTGCAAAAGAAGCAGAAGTCGGCGCATGGGTACTTGGTGATATACCTGCTGGACATACTAGGAAGTTCTTCTGCCTAGATACTCACACCTGGGTATGGCACGAACAGTGGACAGATCAAGAGGGCAATGTTCGGACATCTCACGTCCAGTATGATATTCGCACGGATGGCATCTTAAAGCGGGTGAATGGCGGATCTTCAAGTAAACTTTCTGGCCAAGAACTCATAAATTTTGATCTAGCAGTGACGCGGTACTACTACGAAGTAAGCAGCCGAGTATATGGCCGAACTGTTGCTACTGCCTAAATAGCCGTATAGTAGAACTAGTATGGACACAATTTACCTAGATTACGCAGCAGCTACTCCAATGGATGAGGCGGCTATTGCTGCTATGCAACCGTTTTTAAATACTCAGTTTTATAACCCTTCAGCAATCTATGAGCCAGCCAGGAATGTTAGAAAAGCATTCGAGGCTGCAAGGGCTACAGTAGCAGACGTGCTCGGTTCTAAAGATCAGGAGATACTTTTTACTGCAGGTGGTACAGAGGCTAATAACCTTGCTATTCATGGAGTTATGCAGACTTACCCTGGTGCACATATGATTGTTTCGGCAATAGAACACGAATCTGTACTTGAACCGGCAAAACAGTACGATTACTCTGTTGCACCTGTTACGAACAAAGGACTTGTAGATATAAATCAGCTCAAAACGTTAATAACGCCACAGACAGTGCTTGTTAGCGTTATGTATGCAAATAACGAGATAGGTACAATACAGCCAATAAAACAGCTCACAGAGCTTGTAAATGGTGTTAGAACACAAAGATTATCTTCTGGCAATACTATACCGCTGTATGTGCATACCGATGCCTGTCAGGCAGCTAATTACCTAGATCTGCATGTTTCACGCCTTGGTGTAGATTTAATGACCCTTAACGGGGGTAAAATCTATAGTGCAAAGCAGAGCGGTTGTTTGTATGTTGAAAAGTCCGTGCAATTAAAACCTATAATAAGTGGTGGAGGCCAGGAACGTGGCCTCAGAAGCGGGACAGAAAATGTAGGTAATGCGGTTGCTTTTGCGACGATGTTGCAGAAAGTTCAAAACTCTAAAAAAGGTGAAACCGACAGATTACATAAACTGAATCAGACATTATTTGCGACACTATCGCACAATCTACCACAGATGAGTCTCAATGGTGATGTGACTAAACGACTCCCTAATAATCTAAATATTTGCATTCCTGGCGTAGACGGTGAACGGTTAGTTATGGAGCTGGATGAAGCAGGTATTTTGGCAGCTACCGGTAGTGCTTGTACTGCAAGTAGTGATGAACCGAGCCATGTACTTATTGCCCTTGGTCTAAATGAAGCCGATGCAAGTGCAAGCCTACGATTCACTCTAGGTAGGGGTACGTCCGAAGCTGAGATTGAACGAGCAGCCACTACCATTGCAGACGTCATACAAAAGCATCGTTTATTGGTATAATAAAAACATATGAAGAGCTTGGCTTCGGTGATTATATTTGTGTGTGGCATAGTCGTGCTATTCGTGGTGCTGATTAGCTTGTATTTACCAGTATCAGACCAACTTGTAAAGGCAGATGCAATTGTGGCTGTAAGTGGTGGCGATACTCAGGGGAGAGCAATGCACGCGATTGACTTATATCAAAAGGGGTATGCACCGCGACTCATCTTCTCTGGTGCAGCCGCAGATCCAAATAGTGCCAGTAACGCTAAGGTAATGATGGCTATAGCAGCCTCTCGCGGTGTACCAACAGATGTGATATCACTCGATGAGTACTCTCGTGACACCAAAGAAAATGCTGAAAAAAGCAAAGAAATTATTGGCAACGATTCAACGGTAATTTTAGTTACGAGTGATTACCATCAGCGTAGGGTTAATAGAGAGTTCCAAAAAGCACTCGGCCCAGGTGTAACCCTTATTAACTCACCTGCTAAAGACAAAAACTGGGGCAGAAAGAGTTGGTTCCTCAGCCCGTACGGCTGGTATATATCTATAACTGAGCCTGCAAAACTATTATTCTCTCGGTTTAGTGCATGAGTAAACGCGTATTTGTTGGTATGAGTGGTGGTGTCGATAGTTCTGTTACGGCCGCGCTCCTTTTGGAACAGGGCTACGATGTCACCGGTGTTTTTATGAAGAACTGGGCACAAGATTTACCTGGCTTCAAGTGCCCGTGGCGCGAGGATCTGGCAGATGCAAAACGAGTTTCCGTGCAGCTTGGTATTCCCTTTAAAATCTATGATTTTCAGAAGGAATATAAGCAGAAAATCGTTGATTATATGATTGCCGAGTACCAGGCTGGGCGTACGCCAAATCCCGATATAATGTGTAATCAAGAAGTTAAATTCAAGCTGTTTCTCGAAGCCGCACTTGAAGATGGTGCCGATTTGATTGCGACCGGACACTATGCCCGCGCCGTAAATGGAGAGCTGCTCAGGGCCGTAGATGACAATAAAGATCAGACCTACTTTTTGTACCGAGTTACGGAAGCAGCGCTGAGTAAAACGTTGTTTCCGCTCGGTGGCATGAAGAAGCCGGATGTTAGAACAAAAGCGGCAGACCTAGGACTCATTACTGCAGCCAAGAAGGACTCCGTCGGGATCTGTTTTGTTGGTCAAATTGGTATAAAAGATTTTCTAAAAAATTACGTTACAACCGTACCAGGCTCAATAATTGATTCAACTACTAGAAAGGTTATTGGGCAGCATGAGGGTGCAATATTCTACACAATCGGCCAGCGTCACGGTCTCGACGTTGGTGGCGGTATGCCCTACTACGTTATCGGTAAAGATATGACTAAGAACGAGGTTTACGTTACCACGGATATAAATGATGGCGTGTTATGGCAATCTAACTTCAATTTAACGGATATTCATTGGATTAATCCTAACTACCACCTACCACCTGCCACTCACCAACTTCATGTTCGTACCCGCCATAGGGCCCCGTTGATTGGCTGTACGATTGAGGAGTCTAAGGATGGTTTAGTCGTTCACTTAAAAGATGAAATAAGAGCTCTTAC
>JBGSPG010000023.1:0-11612 GCA_041738725.1 Saccharimonadales bacterium (SeqCode) | reverse complement strand
CCAGGAGTTGATGTCGAAATACTTGTTATCGATGATGGCTCAACTGATGACACCATTAAAGTGGCCAAAGAACACGGCGTGAAACACTATGTGATTCATAAAACCAATCAGGGTCTGGCCCGTTCGTTTCAAGATGGTGTTAACTACGCACTCAGAAACGGTGCAGATATAGTAGTAAATACCGACGGTGATAATCAATACCCACAAGCTGCAATCCCTGAACTTATTCAACCTATTATTGATGGTAACGCAGATATTGTTATCGGTGATCGCCAAACCGCACAAATTGCTCACTTCTCAGTCTTTAAAAAAGTAATGCAAAAGCTCGGTAGTCATGTCGTGAACAAAGCTGCTGGTACCAAACTCCCTGATGCTGCCAGTGGCTTCCGCGCCTACAGCCGAGAGTCACTGTACCGACTTACTGTCGTAACTAAATTCAGTTACTGTATGGAAACAATTATTCAGGCCGGTAACAAGAACTTGGCCATTACCAGCATTCCTATCCAAACGAATAAAAAAACTCGCGAGTCTCGCCTCTTTAAAAACATCTGGCAGCATATGTTTATGTCTATGGGCGCAATTGTTAGAAGTTACCTCATGTACAAGCCATACGCCCTATTTGCTACGCTCGCCTTAGTACTTGGTATTGGTGGCCTGATTCCGTTCGTTCGATACCTATTTCTTTCAATTACCGATGCGCCGGGTAACCATCTACAGTCACTGCTTCTTGGTACCGTTTTAATAATTGGCAGCTTCCTAGCAATTGCCCTGGGTGTCCTAGCAGATCTCACACGCGTGAACCGAATTCTCCTCGAATCCCAAATTGAAGCTCAACGACGTAACGCACAGTTGTAGATAAAAGTTTTCATATTTTTGAATCTTTGAAAACAAACTATTCGATATAACTAAATCAGAAGAGTATGCTACTTCTTGTATCTCGGCGAACAGGAGTCTGGTGTTACTCTCGGAAGCCCAAGCTTGCTCCAAGCTGTTGTTCCACCAGCTAAACTGTAGCCCGAAATTTTATGTTTGTGGGCTATCCGACAGGCCTGCGCGCTCCTGTTACCGCTTCTACACACAAACACGTACAAATCATTTTTATCTGCCGTAGACATGAATGTCTCAATTGAACCCAGCGGAACAAGTCTAGAACCTTCTATGTGATGATCTTCGAACTCACGTGGCTCTCTAACGTCTATCAAATGATGCCGCTTTATTTGAAGCACCTTTTGATTTTTAATACTGATGTACTCAGAGATAAACTCCTCAATATATAGTTCTTGCACGGCAGCTTCTGAATCAGTATCGGGTTGCTCATCTTGAGGCAAAAGCTCGGCATTAATAACATTTTTAAAGTTTTCATCACTCAGAACTGAAAAGTACTTTTCCATATAGGCGAACGGAGCATCGGGGCATATAAATACCGCATTGATTTCTTCTGAGTCATCGAAATCACCTCTTTGCTCAGCAAGCTCTAACTCCTCAAATAATCCAGCCAAAGCAAAGCCGCTGCTTGGGCCCACGAACAAGCCATACCGAATTAGCTGCAGACTGTTTGCGTAAGAATCTTTTTGACCAACCTCACGAACCACGTCACAATACTCCTTCCAGTCAAATTCAACTTCGCCCAGTAAATTTGCGGTGCGAACACCGGGCACATCGTTATTTGGTTGACGAGCGATGCCAACAATACGTGTATGTGGGGACTTTTCTTTAAAATACCTAGAGACTCCCATAAGGGTGCCTGTTGTGCCCAGCCCAGCCGCTAGATAGTCGACCTTGCCTTCAAGTTGTTCGAAAATTTGTGGGCCCGTAAAGGAGGTGTGTGAAAGTGGATTTAGTTCATTAGAATACTGACCCAGATTTGTAACACCCTTTATAGTGCCCCGTTGCTTCGCTTGTGCAATTGCTCCATTTGGGTCACCCGGATCAGGACAAATTGGCTCATCAACAACTTCTACCGTTACTCCGCAAAGTCGTAGAAGCATGAGCTTGCCTTTGGACACCTCTCTTGAAACCAATGCTCTGGTGGAATGAATTCCCATAGATTTTGCCGTAACGGCCAAAGAAAGCACGGTATTACCAGAGGAGGCTTCAATAAGTTCATCTGTCTCTGACAGGTCAGAATGAGCCAACATATTATAGGCTGGTACTGATTTTACATTCCCAAGCGGTAATTGGGTCATCAATTTTGCAAAAACATGAACACCCTTATCGTAAAAAGGGTTTAACTCCGGAGGAAGCTCTACTAACGGCAAGTCAGGATGAGAGTGTGGATTCAAAAAATCGCTGATTGCGCTTTTACCGCGATATACACGATTACCCTTAGTCATACTAGTACCTAAATTCGAGATCAATCTGAGAACTCAAATCTCCGTGACGAGCCGTAACGTATTCTTGTGCGACATACTTTTTATGTAAATCCCATAGCTTCTTCAGTCTTTCATCTGGAGAGACTTCGCGTCGAGCCACCTCATCGTATATTTCTTCGAAGACTGTCTTGGAATTTTCTTCTAGTTGAGAGATACCCAGCTTTTCTCGGCCCTTGTCTACCAGGGCGATATGGCGTGATAAAGGAAGCGTGCCAAGAACCTTTTCTTTACTGATACTCTCAGCCAAAAAGTCTCGGTCGTCTTGATCTTGTACTTTATTAAATAACGCAAAAACTCTATTTTCTACTCCAGCAGCAATTGCGAGTTCCAAAAAGTTTTCGTATACACTAATACTTTTTTGGGTCGGTTCTACTACCACAACCAGCATATCGAACTGGGCGTGCAAGGTTGAGGCAAACGCATCAGTACCGGCAACCATATCAACTACAACCATTGCCTGGCGATCATCTGTGTGCGAAAGAATGTTTTCAAGTATTGCGAGGTTATTATGATAGCAACTTGTACCCACTCCATCACCCGTGTAAGTTCCGACCGTCGCTAGATCCAGCTGATTGTTTATAGCAACGATAAAATCTTTAAGCTGGCTCACGCCATCTCTACTGAGTCGTATAATTGTAGACCCTCGAGCAGGCGGTGTAGACTTTTTAAAGTCTTTAGGATCTTTAATGAGTCCATTTTTGCCTATTAAGAGTTTCCGAACATGGAATGCAACGTCAGTATCAGATAGGCTTTTTGGAGGTGCCACATGAAGTAAACTAGGCAAGTTTACATTAATATCTGCGTCTACCAAAAGAGTCGGTACGCGAGTACTGCTATACTGCGCGAACAATGCAGCGCTGGTTGTTTTACCACTGCCGCCTTTTCCAACAAATGCTATTTTCATGTCATAACAATAGCAAAATCAGCAGTTATTGCAAATTCGTCGCAAAAATAACAAGAGGATGCAACAGCCTGTGTCTTTTCATCCGCCTAGGCGGATCCAATCATTAAAAATCAACTTCCCGCCGCAACTACGCAGATTAGTAGGTTGAAGTTAGTAGTTAGTAGATGGTTTGCTTCAGCAATCCGTAAGTATACTCAAGTTCTTTCCAAGAACACGCTCGAATACTGCAAAATCTTTATCATATGTTATCAACTGCTGGTTATGTTCCTTCGCAAGTGCAGCAATCCATAAGTCATTATGCGAAAGTGCCTTACCAAGCTGCCTACACAGCGTGGCCATCTCTGCATAGACTGTTGTGGTTTGTAGACTTGGTGATACTACCTGAACCTGCGACTGCGCTAAGAATCGTTGTAGGTTCTGTTCATTCTGCGTATTTTGAGAGCCGAGCCTGAAACCGTACCGTAGCTCACCCACAACTTGAATCGGTATCAATACGCTCGTATTACCCTTCAATATGCCAGCTGCGGATTTACTGCCCCTTGCAAGTTCACTATATGCACTTGTATCAAGCAGCATTATCAAGTTCTTTTTGAGCTAACTGTTTTTGAATGGCATCTTCTTCTGAGAGGACCTGGAGTGTTTGATCATCAATACCGCTCCCAACAAACCAGCTAAGCGATTGAGAGAGGTCATCTGTTGAAACTCCCGCTTTTTCAGCAAGTTCATCAATAATAGTCTGGTTCAAGCTTCGCCCACTAATCTGTGACTGCTTCCGTAAATACTGGTCAACAGGTTCGGGGACGTTTCGAATAGTATATTGCTTATGTTTAGTTATCATACATGCATATTAGCATGCATGCATGCACTTTGTCAATATTACACTTACAGTAGGTCAACATCTTCCCAGTCGGCAAGTTCCTGATCAACCGATGTATTCACTCCACTCTTGCCCCGGCCCTGACGTGGTGACTTTATTTTACTGACGATAATAGTACCGTCCCGAACCTCAATCTGCACCTCGATTGCTTCAGAAAGACCACTTTGTTTCATAAGTGCTTCTGGAATAGTAACGATGGCGCCATCCCCATCATCTACTAGTTTCGTGGTAACAACGCCGTTCATGCTTACAATTATAGTCCTATACAGACAAAATAAACACCGGTTCATCGTCCGCCTAAACTGATCCCAGCACTTATAATCAACCGGTGTTTTGTCATCCGCCTAGGCGGATCCAGTCAATAAAAAATCAATTTCCCGGCGCGACTACGTAAAACCCCGAAACGGAAGATCCACTCATCTCCCTGCTGCCGAGGACGTGTTTGATCCGCCGGCTGGCGGAGAAGTCCCGCAGGCTACAGAGAGATGAGTGGTGGTGGAGTATCGAGTGTTTTACATCTAGTTGCTGGTTTTATCTTACTTTTACGCTAAAAGTAAGGCCGGAAAGAATATTAAGACATGGATTCCCAGTCGAGCTGAGAATGACAGACACTTAAATACCTGATGCGACAGCAATAATCTCATCAACCTGTGTGCGAGCACTCTCTATTACCTTAGGTAATTTTTCTTCTATTTGCTTTCTTATCTTCTTTTTATCTTTAAAAACACTGTTAAATTCACTTTCTAGTCGCCCCAGGGTCAGCTCTTTGGTACTAAGTGCGTGCCTGGCCAATCCAAACTGATCCATCACTTCCTGATACTTATGGCTCCACCCAACCACTAAGGTCGGCACACAAGACGCCAGGCCTGAAACCATACCATGAAACCTCGAGGTAATCAGAATGTCAGACCTCGCAATAACCGCCCGTACCTGCTGGGCGTTCAGCTCTTTGTGTATAAAGTGGAATCTATACGATGTAATACCCGCTGCTATCTCGCGACACACTGGCACATCATTGTTGTGAGTTTTAGTAGTATAGAACCGAGTACTATGTGGTAAAAGAATCACCGTATAGCCATCGCCCACGAGTTTATGTATAAAGTCCTGCATAAGCTGTACGTAGTTACCACCCGCACCATCTAGCTTCTTTCTTATAAGTTTACTCGGTACAATACAGACTGTCTTACCTTCTCGCTCAATAACGTATGAGTTGAATAATTTTCTGACTGATTCGTTGTTCTCTTTTGAAACGTTAAGTAAAAATGCATAGTCGGCAGCCGGGGCAACATTACTGAGCGTAAGTGTCTGTAAATATGACTGTGTTTTTTCACCACGTGCAAATATCGTCTTCATTTTTGGTAAAAAGTGACTAGCAAGGGTTCTGTTTAACCGGCCAGTAAACGGGCCGAGCGCCTGGGAGCACTTTATAACCGGTGTCTTCACAAACAGCGCTGGCAAAATTGTTGCGAGGTTATATATCAAGAATACTGTTCTACCCTGTACAAACGTTACACCGCCCTGATCTAGGTAGACATCAGCCTCAACAATCGCCCTTACATGTTTCTGCCTTTTTAACACCGCCCTCAGTGGCACGAGCAGTTTATACAGCAGTGCAAGTGGATTAATATACAGTGCCAACGTCAGTGGTTTGGCGCTGAGTACCTGTACATTTTTGTACGTGTTAGCTAGCGCATCCTGCTTTGGGTACACTGTCAGAACCGTAAACTCCGCGTGCTGATCCTTAGCAGAAATCGTCTGAATAGCTGCCTCAAGCATAGAGGCTGCACCAAGATTGCCTGTGAAGGTTGAAGCGACTACAACGTACTTCACCGCTGAGTAATCTTTCCGCGGTTTAGTACTAAATAAATCCCTGCAAGTGCAAGGTCAGCAACGGTCGCATAAAACCGTGCGGCGACAGAAACTATAACCGCCTGAGCCGGTGGCATATATGCACTAGCAAGCAGCACAATCACCGCTTCTCGTACCCCAAGTCCACTTGGCACAAATATTGCAAGTAACCCAACTACACCAGCCAAAATGTAGATTGCTCCGAGTGGAATATAGTCAGACGGCGAAACCGAAACTAGAGAGGCCGCAATACAGACGAATGCTGCGCCGGTTAACAGGCGGGGAATAATAAATTCTACTTGTAGCAGTGCAATCTGCTCAGTCCTCAGGAATAAATCTTCACTAATTGTTTGTTTACGTAGCTTGGTAAACAGTGTGTTTGTAACCGTATAAAACGTTTTTTGGTGGAGCACCACGGCCAGAGGAACTGCCACAAGCAGCGGTGCAAACAACAGTATGTTCTGAGACAGCCGAGCGCTCAGTGCAATCATAACAACAGGAAACGTAATAATGATTGAAGCAAACAGCAGTAGTGCGTTCTCGTATATGAATGAGTTCGTCAGAGCTTTTTTGCTATAGCCCTGCTTCACGCCCCAAGCAACCTTATTGACGTACGAACCCGCTTGGCCTGGAATATATTTGAGCAGCCAAGAAGCGGTGTGTATCCGCAGCGCATCAACATTTGAAACATTTTTGCTAGGCACCAACTTATTGAGTACCCGCCCCCACAGTATCCCTGAAACCAACACTGAGAGCATGAGTAGAATCACACCAGACACAGTTTGTATATTTGGCACGAGCGAAATCCCCTGCACCTGTTCCCAGTTTCTACCGAGTGCTGCGGCGAAGAAGAACACCGTCAACCCAACAACTAAAACGGGTGTGATTTTACGGAGCAGCTGGAGTATCTTGTTCATACTGTAATGTCCTCATTATAGGTCCTCAGTACAGAAAGATCCTTCTTCTGCGAGTACGCCACCTTCCCTTTCGGATCAGCATAGCCAACCGCAAGTAACATTACTGGGCGTTCCTCAGTTTTTAGTCCCAGCGTTTTTTGTATCTTGCGTTCAAGCGGTTCAAAATCTGGCCAGTTAATTACACTTGAACTTAAGCCTAATGTTTCAAGTGCGTACATGAATGACATAGCTGAAAGCGAGGCATCAATATATATTCCGTGACGATCACGCGGACTAAAATAACTGTCTAGCTTGCCGACAACCACAATAATCATCGGGATGTTGTGGCTGTATCCAGCTGCGCCAAATGGTAATCCGGCTACCTTTCTAACAAGCTCTGGTTCGTCGAATATTTTGTACTCGTACGGTAACCGGTTACAGGCCGAAGGCGCTTGCCGAGCAACCATAAGCGCCTGGTCAACCAATGTGTGTGGCACCTTCTTCTTACTAAACCACCGTACTGATCTGCGCTGCATACTGAGCGCAAGTAGCTCGTCGTAACTCACCTGTTTCTTGCTCAAACCTCTCTCGTACGGAACCTTCTGAGTTTCTGATGACACATATGAAGTACTCTCGAACATCACCCGGGCTGCATCTACTTTTTTATCACCAGACTCAACGACGCTGAAGTATTCAGATAGGACATTCTGCGCCCACTGCAGTTCGGTTTCATCTACGCCAGTCGAATCAGTCTGAAAATCAGCAACCGCAGCTACGTAAAACTCTACCGTCTCGGAAATATAGTCACGTGCGAACACTGGCCGACGTGGTTGCATTAGTAATCCTTTTTCGAGCCGATGAATGTTTCGCCGGAGCTCTGCCCGTGTGCTGCGACGCGTACCCAAGTTTCTGTAATATGCCCGACGCCCGCGAAGCACCGCAAACTGCTCTCGATTAAACGTCAAAAACGAAAAGAAGTAGTACACCGTACTCGTCAGGCGATTAAACCCTCCGAGTCGTGCCAGCCCGCGCATAACGAAATTATATACACGGCGAACAGCCGCAATAGCTAGAAGTTGTTTTACAACACTTTTAATCTGTTCCATTACCTATAATCATACCATGATAGATATAGGGATTGGACTACTAGCGTGATTTGATAATCGTCTCGATGACGAGTGCGGTCTGCTCCCAGTGTTCAACTGCAATACAATCAACGCCCATAGCTTTTACGGGGTAGTCATTTCCACCATCCTCAAGCTTGTCGCCAATAAACAGAACCTGGTCTTTAGAAATGTCCATTTCGTCAATTAACTTTTGCATACCGTAAGCTTTGTCTATCCCAGGCCTAGTAATATCTATCGAGGTTGTGCCGCCAAGACGAATCTCTAAATCTTGTACTCGATTTGCAACCTTCTCCCTAAACACCTTCTTGAGTTCTTTATTTTCATCAGCCCATTTATATTTCTCTTCTGGAGGAGCGAGTTGGCCAAGTGCAGAATAGGTAATTTGACTGCCGCGATCTTCAATAATCGGGCCCCAAGTCTTGTCCCGCCAAACACCGAGCTCTTTGGCCACTTCTTCGAGTACAGTTATGACGTGCTTCTTTTTAGCTTCCGGAAGATCTTCAGCGTACTGTAGCTTCCATTCTTCTTCAATCTCGTTGTAGCGATAATAGCGCGTGCCACAAGTTGGCATTAAATGAAGCTTCCGTAGTAATAGGTGACTAGCCTCAAGCCGATCAATAACCTGATTAGTAAACTGCTCAAACCTACCGCCAGAAATGATACAGACTTCATAATGTTCTAGCAGCTCAGTCAGCAGGCTCGCCATCGTATCCGACATTGGTGATTTTGTTACTGAAAGTGTGTCATCTAAATCAAATGCGATTAATTTTTTACTCACTGGCTTCCTTTAGCTTATTTGCGATATCTTTAACTTTTTGCGAACGATCGGTGCGCATAACCAAGATGCCGTGTTCAGTGTTAACCACGGTGCAGTTATCAAGCCCAATAACTGCAACGGACTTTGTGCTATCAAAATTACGTACATAGGTGTTTTCACTATCAAGCATGTGGATGTTATCACCTACGAGAGCATTACCCACTTCGTCTTGTGGACTAATTTTATAGACGTCGTCGAACGAACCGACATCCATCCAGTCAAATGCGCCTGGGATTACCAACAAATTAGGTACTTTTTCAATTAAGGCGTAATCTATTGCAAGCTTCTCAAAATCTAGGTAAATTGCGTTACGCTCATCAAGCGTCTTGGCTTCATTCAGCCGATCTAGCTGCGCGGCCCACTGCGGATCAGCATGGGTTCTAATTGCATCTTCAAAAACAGTGTAGGGCGCAACAAAGTAACCCATGTTCCACAGGTACTCACCACTTTCAAAATATTCTTTTGCAAGCTTATACTCTGGCTTCTCTTTAAAGCCTTGGATCTCATACACAAAGTCCTGGTGATCAACCACCTCACCCTTATGAATATGTCCATACTTGCTATCTGGGTGAATCGGCTCAACACCAAGCAGTGTTATTTTACCCTGTTCCGCGGCAACCTTACCCGCTACCTTTAGACCCTGTACAAATCCTTGGATGTCTCTAATATGATGATCGGCATGAATAGAAGCAATCGGCTCATCATGCGGGTGTCGGGTACTAATAAGTTGCAGCGCATTTAAAATACACGGCATAGTATCACGCCGTGCGGGTTCAATAATAATGTTTTCTATCGCAAGCTCAGGCAATTGATCAACAACATGGTCGGAGTGGCTTGCTTCAGTAGATATATAGATCTTATCAACAGAAGTTACACGCTTTGCTCGTTCAAATGTATTTTGTAGTAAAGACTTTTTACCAACAATATTTAAAAGATGTTTCGGATACTCAGGCGTCGAAAGTGGCCACAACCTAGTACCAGATCCACCTGCAACAATTATTACAATCATGTAGTAAGACTCATTTCTCCACACCGCTAGTTCTTTTTACTATAGTGACAACCACAGTTTACCATTTTTTAAACTAATGCGTACTCCGCCGCTTCCACGTTCTGGGGCTGATTCTCAAGCTCCTGAAAGTACGTGATAGCCCTTAGGAGTCCTTCTTCTAGTTGAATTTTTGGCGCCCAATTAAGTTCTTTTTTTGCAACCGAGATATCTGGTTTTCGTTGGCGTGGGTCATCTTGCGGAAGATCTTTATATACAATTTTACTTTTTGACTGTGGAATAAGCTCAATCACCTTTTCGGCCAACTCTTTTATTGTAAATTCATTTGGGTTTCCGAGATTAACTGGCCCAATAAATCCGTTTTCATTATTCATCATGCGGATCATACCCTCAACTAAATCATCGACGTACTGGAAGCTCCGGGTCTGTGATCCATCACCATAAATAGTAATATCTTCATCTCTCAGCGCTTGCACGATAAAGTTAGATACGACTCTCCCGTCATCAGGATTCATGTTTGGTCCATATGTATTGAAGATGCGGATCACCCGAGTATCAACACCCTTACACCTGTTATAATCGAAGAATAGCGTCTCAGAAATTCGTTTTCCTTCATCATAGCAAGACCGTATGCCGATCGGGTTAACTTTACCCCAGTAACTTTCTGGCTGTGGGTGTACGTCGGGATCACCATATACCTCACTTGTCGAAGCTTGAAGTATCCGTGCCCCATTCTTCTCAGCAAGTTCAAGCATATTTAATGCCCCAAGCATACTCGTTTTAATAGTCTGTATCGGATCCGCCTGATAATGTACCGGTGAGGCTGGACATGCTAAATTGTATATTTGATTAACAGAGATACCTATCGGATTAATAACATTGTAATCCAATACCTTAAAGTTATCGTTTAACTGTAAGTGTTCAATATTTCGCATTCTGCCTGTATAGAAGTTATCCATACAAATGACCTCGTTGCCATCGTTTAGTAGTCGACTACACAGATGTGACCCAATAAAACCCGCTCCTCCTGTTACTAAAATTCTCTGCATGTCTGGATGTTCCTTTTGTTAATTAGTTAACAGATTAAAGCTACTCAATAGCAGGGTTGTAATATATACCTCAATGTATACATCACTCAATCTGTTAGTCACTTGTAAATTACTTGTGTACATGGTAAATTATACTCATAAGCGAAATAAAACAAAAATGAAAACATCAAATTTCCAACTAAATAAAGCTCCACGAAACCGCTCACGCAAGATTGTTCTTGTTGTCATTGTTCTCGCGCTGGTTTTCGGTGCAGGTGCCTATGTATATCTTCAAAGGCAGGAAGCACAACAACTTGCCGAGCAAAAAGCGCTTGATGAATCACAAACTAACAGTGCGAAAAAAGGCGATGTGGCAAGCACCAAGGATACCAGTGTCACACCCAAGACTGAGGGTGACATAAAGCAGGATATACCGACCGCAACCGAAAATATCGTTACAATAAATTCCGTGAATCAGTCAGGTGGAACGGTGGCAGCGTCTGCTTCTGTATCTGGAGTGAGCGCTGGAGGTACGTGCGTATTCTCGTTTACAAATCCAGACGATAAGCCTGTTATCCCACCGAGTGTATCAATCAGAGATGGCTCTTGTAGCACAAATACACCCGAGGTTGGCTTTAGTAAACTTGGCGTTTGGAACCTTAATGTAACCGCATATATTGATGGAAAAAAATCGGAGGCAAATCAAAGTGTTACGATCAATTAACAAAACCTCGTCT
>JBGSPG010000001.1:0-6394 GCA_041738725.1 Saccharimonadales bacterium (SeqCode) | reverse complement strand
TCAAGCAGACCCTTAAGGTCTGTCAGTTGCTGGGTGATGTCTGGGGTAAGTCCAGCCTGCGGCGCAGCTACTGGTTCAGGTGCAGTAGTTGGCGCTGTTTGGGCTGCTTGTTTTGATCGAGAATTCGCAACAGCCGCTCCTGCTAACATAGTTCTTCGTGCTCTTCGTCCGGGCATTATAATTACTCCTTTATAGTTTACAACTACCAGTGTATCATTCCCTTACCTATCCCGCAGAGGACCTGATCAGGTAAAGATATCCCATAAATGATTAAATCACCACACTTCAGCCACGTAAAAAGCCCATCCTTCGATGAGCTTCTGACGTGGCTGAGCAAACAGGTCTGGTACGAATCCTATGTGATTGAGCATACGGGTCTGGAACAATTACAGGCTAAAATGAGACACTATAAAAAGGATGTTCAATAACCAACTTGATAGTATGTCCATCACCTTGCAGTGAGCGACTGACTACCCGGGGCGCGTTATGGATAACTACTTCTTAGGAGTATAGTAAAGGTAGAAGTGGCGCGCGTTTGTCCCCACTCTTATAAGATGAGTCCCAACACTGCTTCTGGAGGATACTATGATCCAGAAAATTAACAAATCAGCGGTAAAAAAACTGAAAGAAGCTCGTGACAAAGCTTTATTGACTGTATACGTTCCGCTTGAAAAAGGCTCAAATGGATACAAGTTTAACAAGTCTCAACTCCACAATTTAAAATCTGAATTAAAGAAGACGACTTCCCAGCTACCAAACAATCCACTTTCTTCAGAAATTGACTCCATACTTCAAGAAATTAATCACGGAAACGAACTGCCAGGTGTTAGCATCTTCTATGACGGTGTAAACGCCAAAGTATACGCCCTACAATTTACGCCTAAAAAGACAATCGAGATCAGCACTACATATGACGTTGGCCAAATTCAAGATTACTTCAGTAAAAATTTGCCTTACTACGTACTAACAATCAGTAAAAATGGCTCGCAACTCTACGAGGGTGACATGGAGAGTCTACACGTAATGCCAGTGGCGGGTATGGGAAAAGACATCATGAAAACACTGCACATTGATGAGCTGGACACTAATAATATACAGAGTCATCCGACAGGAAATGGCAGCAGCGAGGGTGGAGGATTGCATGGCCAAGGAGGCTATAAGGATGTTAAAAAAACCTTATTCGACGACTACCTGCGAGCAATAGATACAATTGTCATGCAGGCCATTAACGATAGAAACACCCCTTTGGTTTTGGTATCTGTTGATTATGAACAAAGCGCATACAAAAACATGTCTAAATATCCAAACATTCTTGCAGAAGGTGTCTCGACTAACCCAGACGAATTAACTGCCGGACAATTGCACGCCAAAACATTTCCGTTAGTTAGCACAGCTAATAGTAAAAATAAGGCATAACCATGTCAGATCATAAACAATTCACAACAGAAGAGGCTAAGAGAATAGGAACATCAATCGGTATTGACTGGAATAAAGTTGCTATTGATGAATTCAGAATGGGGCTGAGTATTGAGCTAGAACATGGCAGTCACGATCCGGAGACAAATGTCATCGATGATAGTGCAGATATGGCCGGCAAAATAGCCTGGGCGCATCTTAAGGAGATTCGCGACTACTATACGAGATTGCTCAAAATGGAAAAAGAAGGTGAGGCTTATTGGGAAGAGCATGATCATAAAGGCGACTAATCAAGCTCGGATGCACAAAAGGAAAATCTCGTAAATGATAAAGAGAATACTTAGAGTTCTAAAAAATAATTCAGCTACTGTTCGTCCTAGTTATTTACAGAAAAAGTATAAAACACTAATGAAAAAAGGGCTCCCAGGCGTTTACTTTTTTGTCATGGCAACCTCAAGCGCTGCGATAGCCACTATGGGTTTTATTATGAATAGCCCCTCTGTCATCATTGGTGCCATGGTGATATCTCCTTTACTTTACCCTGTTGTGCTAGCTGGTTCGGCATTATCTAAATGTCATTGGAGTGAATTTATTAAACTCATCAAATTACTGGGATATGGAGCACTAGCGGTTGTAACAGTAAGCGTTGTACTGTCTCTACTTATGCCATTTGAGTATCAATCAGAAATTCAGGACCGGTTGGCATCTTCTCCACTGCAGTATCTAGTAGTAGCTGTGGTTTCGGGCGTTGCAGGGACATTTGCCTACTATTGGCCGAAGGTATCCGAAACGATCACCGGTGTCGGCATATCTGTTGCCTTGGTCCCGCCATTTGTAATGGTTGGTGTTGCTCTTGGAAATGCGGATATGTTATTGCTATCCAAGAGCGCATTGATAGTCCTGCTGAACATCATGGGAATAATGATAGGCTCCGCGGCAGCGTACATCGGCATTAAACGTTACGCAGCAAGGTATTGATAAATACTAACCTACACCTCTTGATTAGAATTCCCCAAAAATTTGTTTTTTAAAAGTAGGTTTCTTTGTAACATGCCTCTGGCCTATTTCACCCCTCATACCGCGTATTCGGGTGTTAGAATTTCTAGTTATCAGCCGCTAAATTAGCATGGGGTCTAGTTCCGTATTTACTAGCGTCGCTACATGCTTGACTTAAGTTCGAATCTATACTGGCTGGGATGGAGGGATTCGAACCCCCGAATACTGGTACCAGAAACCAGCGCCTTACCACTTGGCCACATCCCAGTACAAGATGTGATTATACAGAATTATGGTTGATTTGTCAGGTCTGATTTAGGAATGATGCAAACAACTCTACAGTTGCTCGCTGATTCGGAGGAGTTCGTTGTATTTTGCTAGTCGTTCGGAGCGGCTGAGGGAGCCACTTTTAATGAACTTGGTGCCGAGGCCGACTGCAAGGTGGGCTATTGTAGTATCTTCTGTTTCACCTGAGCGGTGAGACATTACCGTCTCCATGTTATTTTCATGAGCAAGTTGTACGGCTTCAATAGTTTCGGTCAGGGTACCAATTTGATTCGGCTTTATTAGGACTGCATTACAGGCCCTCTCATCAACTGCTTGCTGAATGTACGTGGTATTAGTTACCAGTAGATCATCACCGACTAACATACATGAACTTCCTAGTTCTGAGTTTAGTTTTGTCCAGTTAGCCCAATCACTTTCATCCAGACCATCTTCGATGGAAATGATTGGATATTCTTGCACAAGATCAGAGTAATAGCTGATTAGTTCTGTGCTTGTGAATGATTTGCCTTCAGCCTTTAGTATATACAGGGCATCTGCATAGAGTTCACTTGCGGCAATGTCGAGTGCAATAGAAACGTCCTTGCCAGGTGTATATCCTGCTTGGGTAATTGCCGTAACTATTAGATCGAGCGCGCCAGCATTTTTTGTATTTGGTGGAAGGCAATAACCGCCTTCATCTCCAACGGCGGTTGAATGACCTGCCTCTGTAAGTATCTTTCCGAGCGCATGGAATACTTCGGCTCCAGCACGGAGTGCCTCACTAAAATTAGAAATTCCGACAGGAACAATCATGAACTCTTGTACGTCAGCCGAGCCTAGTGCGTGCTTACCGCCATTAATGACGTTAAACATCGGGGTAGGTAATGTGTTTTTAGTATTGCCTGCAATTTCAGACATATACCTGTAGAGCGGTAACTGCTTGCTTACTGCTGTTGCCTTGGCAAAGGCGAGTGAGACCGCAAGAATTGCGTTCGCTCCGAGTTGCGATTTAGATTCTGTACCATCAAGCTTGCATAAAAAATCATCAAGTTCTTTTTGAGATGCAAATTCTGTAGTGGCCAAGTCTGGTGAAATCACCGTGGTGATATTTTGTATAGCGGTAGAAACGCCAAGGCCACCGTATGCACCGTTACCATCACGGAGTTCATGAGCCTCTCGGCTACCGGTTGATGCTCCAGACGGTACACTGGCTCGACCAAAGCTGCCATCAGAGAGGGTAATGTCTGCTTCTACAGTTGGATTGCCTCGGCTGTCTAAAATCATTCGTGCGGTAATGGTGCTTATCTTCATATGTATATAATCTCATACTCAGCCACGATGGTGAAGTCATGATGTCCCATGTATAATATGGGCATGACAAAAATTACAATTTATGACGCAACTGATCAAGACAAAAAAGACCTCCGCTCTCTGGCTGAAGACCACGAACTACATTTTGTAAAAGAGTCGCTTTGTGAAGCAAATGTCGATGAGGACGCCGAGGTTATTAGTGTGTTCGTTTCAAGTTCTGTGGATGCGCACATGCTACAACGTCTACAGGGCTTAAAATTGATTGCCTGTCGCTCTACAGGCTTTAATAATATTGATATAGACGGTGCAAAGTCACGCAGCATACCAGTTGTAAATGTCCCGACATACGGAGAACGAACAGTGGCGGAATACACCTTTGCGCTCCTGCTCGCCATGACGCGCAAGATAATCCCGAGTGCCTCACAGACAGTTACCGGCCAAGTTGACAGCACTTTGGTGCACGGTACAGATCTGTTTGATAAAACAATTGGAATTATCGGTGTTGGAAGAATCGGTCAAAACGTTGCTACGTTTGCAAAAGCTTTCGGTATGAGGATTCTTGGGTATGATCCGTATATGGACGTAGAAAAAGCCAAGGAACTAGGTATAAAGTTGGTGGATCTCGATACGCTTCTTGCAGATTCAAACATTGTAACAGTGCATATGCCTCTGACGGATGAAAATAAGCATATGTTTAATGCCAAGACGTTCGCAAAAATGAAGCGCGGTTCATACTTTATTAACACTGCAAGGGGTGAACTGATGGTGACGGCAGACTTAATTGAGGTGCTGCAAACAGGTCAGCTTGCGGGAGCGGGTATAGACGTACTAGAAGGTGAGAAGTTGGTGGATCTCAGGGAAGAGGAACTGTTACTTAAAAAGGGTAGAGTTTCAGTTGAGCTGCTTCAGGAAGCGGTTGCAAATAATGTACTAGTAAAGATACCAAACGTTATTGTAACAGGGCATAATGCTTACAATACTAACGAGGCAATTAGAAGAATCAACGGTACGACAGCACAGAACATTTCCGCCTTCTGTGCAGATAAAATAGAAAACCAGGTAGCATAAATGAACGGAAAACTATTTGTTACACGGCACGGTGAATCAGAGTGGAATGCTAAAGGCGTATGGACTGGTACCACAGATATTCATCTTTCTGAAAAAGGCCGCAACGAGGCCAGTCAACTTGGCCAGACAATTAAAGACGCCCACATAAATTACGCCTATACGTCGTTACAGGTGCGCTCTATTGAAACATTCCAAGGTATGGTGACTGCCAGTGATCAGCCAAACGTACCACATGAGAAGGTTGCTGCAATTAATGAGCGCGACTACGGAGTCTATACGGGTAAAAATAAATGGCAAATTAAAGAAGAAATAGGTGATGATTTATTCGAACTTATTCGTAGAGGCTGGGAAACACCAATTCAAGGTGGCGAAACACTCAAGCAGGTGTATGAACGGGTAGTACCATTCTATCTAGAGAAGGTAGTACCGCGGCTTCATAATGGTGAAAATGTACTGCTCGTCGCACATGGTAACTCTATTCGTTCACTTATGAAGTACATAGAATCTATTTCTGATGATTTGATTTCTACAGTAGAAATGATTTTCGGTGAAACACTTGTTTACACGGTAGATGATTCTGGTAAAAAAATTAGCAAAGAGGTCCGCAAAATAGCCACCACTCCGCCAGCTTAGGTAACTTGTAAATCTTTGAGCTCGTCAGGGAGAAAGCCTTTTGGATGTTTGAATCCAGACTCCCATTTGGTGTCTTTTTGGTAGCCAAGCTCCTTCATGAGTGAGGTCGGTGCATTTCGTAGATGAAGTGGTACTTGCGTAGAAGGGAACTCTTTTGCGGCAGTCATCGCCTTCGTCATTGCACCGGCAACTGTTCGAGACTTTTCGCTTTTTGCGAGTGCCATCGCGCAGTGGAACAGACTGTACTGACCTTCAGGTAGGCCTATTCGTTCGATCGCCTGAAAGGTTGCGGTAGCAAGCGAGAGCGCGCCGTTACCAGCAAGGCCGATATCTTCAGATGCAAAAATGACCATTCTGCGGGCAATAAACTTAGGGTCTTCGCCTGCGTCAACCATGCGTGCAAGATAGTATAGTGTGGCATTTACGTCAGAACCACGCATAGATTTTATAAAGGCACTAATGAGGTTAAAGTGATACTCTCCACCTTTGTCATAGCCCGGTAATCTCTTTTGTGCTGCCGTGTTAACAGTCTCTGGCGTGACTTTTTGTTCAAGTTGCAAGGCGAGTTCTAGGTTAGAAAGTGCAACGCGGGCATCACCACCACTCATTTCTGCTAAAAGATCGATTGCTTTTGGCGTAATACGTTTACCGGCTTTTTCTAACTTTAGCGCACGCTTAATAATTGCTACCATGTCGTTTTTGC